>CAMMGP010000009.1 GCA_946496415.1 uncultured Clostridia bacterium
GAGGCGCCGGGGCCGATCCTTCCCGAACTTTTCATGGCGCGCTCCTTTCCGGGCGATAGCAGGCGGTTTGCATCTCGAGGAGCGTTTCTTCGCCGCTTAACACGGTGACGGTGCAATGCTCGAGGGCGCCGGTTTCGCCAACTTCGGTTTGTATATCGCTGAGCACCGCGTAGGTTTCGCCTTCGAAGGCGTATTCCTCGCGCGCAGGCAGGTCTTCGCCAGCGGTGAAGCGCTCGAGGGTATCCTGCGCGAGTATATTGGCGCGGATGAGCGCGCCGCTTTCACGGCTGATGGCATTGGAGGCCGCGAAGAGGCGCAAAAGCGTCATCGCGGAAAGCGCCAGAAACAGCGCCACGATGACCAACTCACAGAGCATGGCCTTGGTGCGTCCGCTTTCCCGCATGCCTCTTCCCTCCTATTCCCACAGCGCGACGCGCGCCGTATAATCCTCGCCGCCCGCGCGCACGGTGAGGCGCAGGGCGTTTTCCTCCTTTTCGGCGGAAAAGGCCTCCAGCGCGGCGATGGGCTGGCCCTGGTCGGGGGCGAAGTCGATCTCCGCAGCGGCGAAGATTTCATAGAGCGTGCCCCCGTAGGCGTAGATGCGCGTTTCGTAGTTCGCGCCACCAATCTCTTCGGAAAGCACGAGCATATCATCTCCGACTTCAGTCTGTTCAAGGGAGACGTCGCCGGTGTTGGCGCGCAGCTTGCCGGTGACGTAGGCCATGGCTGTGCGCGCTTCATGGTTGACCTCGGCGCGACCGACCACAGAGCGATAGACGCCCGCGCCCAATACCACCGTGAGAAGCGCCATCAGGGCGAAGACGGCGACGGCAAGGAACAGGCTCAGACCGCTGGCGGCGCGCAGGCCAAAGCGACGCTGGTTCATGCGCTCGCCCCCTCTCCCCTCGCCACCACGCGCACAGAGGGCAGCACGTTGTCGGCAAAGCTGCTGAAGAACACCACGTAGGTTTCCTCATCCACATCCACGCCGTAGTTTTCTTCCAGATAGGAAAGCGAGGAGGGATAACGGCCCTCCACCGCGTAACAGGTCACCAGCGCGCGGGTGATGGCGTCTTCCAGCAGCGCGCGCTGCTCCTGCGCGGCCTGGCGCGCGTTGAGCGTGGCCGCGCCGTAAAACGCGCCCACCATCAGCGCCATCACGCACAGGGCGATCAGCCAACCGCGAATTCTCATGGTCGCCTCCCTTAGATCATCGAGGAAAGTATGCCGGCCAGGGGCAGCATCACCGAAAGCAGGATCGCGCCGGCGACGATGGCCAGCAGCGTTACCAGCAGGGGCTCAATGAGCGCCTCGGCATTGGAAACTTCGCGATCGAAGCGCTCGTGGTAGATATCCGCCAGGCGGGCAAGCACATTGTCCACCTGTCCGGCGGCGGCGCCGGCACGCAGCATGCGGGCGTGCAGGGAGTCAAAGACGCCCGCCTCGCCCACGGCGTCGCTGAAGGCCTTGCCTTCGGAAACGGCCTTTTGCACGGCGGCGACCTTTTCCCGCGTCGCGCCGGGACCGGAGAGTTCTTCCACCAGCGGCAGGGCGTCCTCGATGGGATAGCCGCTGCCGATGAGCATGGTCATGGCCGAGGCAAAGCGCTCGGCGTTGAGCGCCGCGGTCACCCGCCGCAGGACGGGAACGCAGCGGCAGAGGCCGTCGAGCACGCGCGCGCGCAGCTTCGTGCGCAAAAGCACCGCCACGACGATCCCCGCGAGGATGAGCACGCCCACCAGCGCCATGGCGACGACGCCGATGACCATGCCGACCTGCGTGACGCCCTCGGCGGTGGCATAGAGGCCGGAGCCGAGGCTGCGAAGCACCTGCGAGAACACCGGCATGACACAAAAGACCACCACGGCGATGATCGCGCCCATCAAAAGCGTGAGCACGGCGGGATAGAGCACCGCCTGGCGGAGGTTGCGGCGCACGCGCGTCTCGCGGGCATAGGCGTCGCCCAGGGCGGCGAGCACGTCGTCCAGTTTGCCCGACTGCTCGCCCACGCGCGCCATGCGCATGGCGTAGGCGGGCAGCACCGGCGCGATCTCCAACGCCTGCGTCAGAGATCCCGTCTGCGAAATGGCCTGCGAGAGCCGGGAAAGCAGCGCGCCCGAGCGCGAATCCCGAAAGTCCTCGCACAGAGCCGTCAGGCCGTCGGCGAGGGGGATGCCGCTTTTGAGCACCATGGCCGCCTGCGAGCAGAACAGGGCCGTTTCCTCCGCGCTGAGGCAGCCGGGGGTGTTTTTGGAAGGTGTCAATATACCGCCTCCTCCGTGTACTGCGAAATTTTGGTGAACGTCACGGCCGAGGTAGCGTCGTAGCGCACCCATTCGCCGTCGATGTATATGTTGTTCCAGGCGTGGTAGGTAATGTCCGCGTAGCCCATGACCATCTGCGTGGGAATGCCCTGCGAGCGCAAAAGCGCGCCCATCAGCGCGGAGAAATCAAAGCAGATGCCCATCTTCGTCTCCAATACCTCGTCCAGATCCGGCACATAGCCCGATTGCTGGCCCGCGGCCACCATCATGGCAGCCATGTAATCGTAAATGAGGTTGGAGGTGACATATTGATAGACGGCGTTCACCTTTTCCTGGTCGCTGGTAAGGCCGGCGCAAAGTTCCTCGCCGAGTTTGACCACGGTGCTGTCTGGCGTGTACCAGATATAGCGGTTGGGGCAGAGGAAAGGCGCGTTTTCGTCGCTCATCTGCGGGCGCAACGTGCGCGAGAGCACCTGGGAATAGCTGTTCCCTTCCACCTGCTGGTAGACAACGAGCGTATAATCGCGGTTGCCGTCCTGCAGGGGGTAGACGTCGTACTGCCCGTCGCCGTCGAGGTCGTAGGTATACTGATTCGCTCCGGTGATGCGCACCTTGAGCTTTTTGCTGCTGGACATTTTGACCATCACATAGCCCTGGTCGATGTTGCTGGCGTCCACGGTGGCGCCGCCGCTTTCATAGACCACCGAGCCTCCAGCCTGGGGATAGACGGCTACCGAGGCGGCGACGGCCAACAGCGTGAGCAAAACAGCCATGGCCGCAGCGAACATCGCTCCGGCCTTTCCCTGCCCATGGCGCCAACGCCCCGGCTTTTCTCGCATGCTGTTCCCCCGGTCCTGTCCCGTCGGCCCCGCGGAGCCGCTCGGAGAATCTCGGTTACAATGTAACCCAAGTCCCTTTATATCCTTATTTTAGCAATTCCGTCGCAGGAAGTCAACTCAAAGAATGCTGATTTCAAAATATTGCCATACGAAACAATATATGTAGAAATCTCTTCAAACTTTCCCGGTGAAAAGGGAAGCGGCATGGGGCGCAACGTCCCCATGCCGCACAGCCTCAGCTGAGTTCGAACATGCCGTGGTAGAGTTGATAATACATGCCTTTTTGCCTGAGCAGGTCCTCATGGTCGCCGCGCTCGACGATGCGGCCGTGATCGAGCACCATGATGGCGTCGGCATTGCGCACGGTCGAAAGGCGATGGGCGATGACGAAGACCGTGCGGCCCTGCATGAGGCCGTCCATGCCCTTTTCGATCAGCGCCTCCGTGCGCGTGTCGATGGAGGAAGTAGCCTCGTCGAGGATCAGCACCGGCGGGTCCTCCACCGCGGCGCGGGCGATGGCGAGCAGCTGGCGCTGGCCCTGCGAGAGGCTGGCGCCGTCGGATGTGACCATGGTATCATATCCCTTGGGCAAGCGGCGGATGAAGGAATCGGCGTTGGCGATGCGGGCGGCGCGCTCGACTTCCTCCTGCGTGGCGTCCAGTTTGCCAAAGCGTATGTTGTCGGCGATGGTGCCGCTGAAGAGGTGCGTGTCCTGCAAAACGATGCCCAGCGAGCGGCGCAGGTCGTCCTTGCGGATGTCGCGCACGTCGATGCCGTCGTAGATCACCCGGCCCTTCTGCACGTCGTAAAAGCGGTTGATGAGGTTGGTGATGGTGGTCTTGCCCGCGCCCGTGGAACCGACAAAGGCGATCTTTTGCCCGGGTTTGGCGTAGAGGGAGACGTCGTGGAGGATCGTCTGGCCCTCCTCATAGCCAAAATCGACGTTTTCAAAGCGCACATCGCCGCGCAGGGGCGTGCGCGAGCCGTCCTCTTTGCACCAGTCCCAGCCCTGGCCGTCCGCGGCGCGCTCGAGGCGCACCGTGCCCTCGTCCACCTCCGCAGGCTCGCTCATGGCCTGAAAGACGCGCTCCGCGCCGGCCAGCGCCGCCAGCAGGAAGTTGGACTGGGCGGTAAACTGGTTGATGGGCATAGCTGCCTGGCGCACAAACACCAGATAGCTGGCCAGGCTGCCCACGTCCGCCAGGCCGTTGAGGGCCAGCAATCCGCCAAAGACGGCGACGATGGCGTAGTTGATATAGGAGATAGTGACCACGGCGGGCACCATGGTGGCGGCGTAACTCTGTGCGCCTTCGCCGGCCTTGCGCAAAGCTTCGTTGCGCTCGTGGAATTTCTTCAGATTCTCGTCTTCATGGTTGAAGACCTTGACGACCTTCTGGCCGCTGACCATTTCCTCGATATAGCCGTTCAGTTCGCCCAGATAGGCCTGCTGATGGCTGTAATGCTCTTTGCTGTGCCGGCCGCTATAGCGAATGTAGAGGAACATGGCCAGATAGCCCAGCACCACAAACATCGACAGCCGCCAGTTGAGGATGAAGAGAATCACCAGCGTGCCCGTCATCTGGATGAAACTCTGGATGAGCATGGTGAAGCTGTTGTTGAGCGCGTCGGAGATGGTGTCCACGTCGCCGGTGAAATAACTCATGATGTCGCCATGCCTGCGAGTATCGAAAAAGCGCAGGGGCAGCGTTTGCAAATGGGCAAAGAGGTCGCGACGGATGTCATAGAGCACCTTTTGCGCTGCCTTGACCATCGTCTGCGTATAGCCCAGAGCGCTGAGCGCGCCCACGGCATAGATGCAGGCGGTGAGGATCACCCCGTGGATGAGGGCGTCCAGATCGCCGTCTACCAGATCGTTGACCACGGGTCGGATCATGTAGGTGCCCAGAAGGTTGCCCAGGGCGCTGAGCGTGACCAGCACGGCGACCAGCAGGAGAAGAAATTTGTGCCGCCCCATATAATCGAGCAGCTTGCCCACCGTATAGCGCAGGTTTTTCGGCCGGGCGTTGTTATACTGCCGCGCCATCGATCATCCCTCCTTTCATCTGCGAGGCGTAGATCTCCTGATAGATGGGATCTGTGGCCAGCAGTTCTTCGTGCGTGCCCGCGGCATGGACGCGGCCGTCGTCCAGTATGTAGATGCGATCCGCCTCCATCACCGAGGTGACGCGCTGGGCGATGATGATCTTGGTGACATTGGGGATTTTGGCAAGCGCGGCGCGGATGCGGCCCTCCGTGGCCGTATCGACGGCGCTGGTGGAATCGTCAAAGATCAATACCTTGGGGCGTTTGAGCAGCGTGCGGGCGATGCAGAGGCGCTGCTTCTGCCCGCCGGAGACGTTGACGCCGCCCTGGCCAAGATCCGTATCCAGGCCATTGGGCATGGCCTGGAGGAAATCGTCGGCGCAGGCGGCGCGGCAGGCCGCCCAAAGCGTCTTATCGTCGGCGTTCGCGTCGCCCCAGCGCAGGTTGTCGCGCACGGTGCCGGAAAAGAGCACGTTCTTTTGCAGGACGATGCCCACGGCATCGCGCAGAGCGTGGAGGTCATATTCGCGCACATCGTGGCCGCCAACGCGCACGGAGCCCTCCGTCGCCTCGTAAAGGCGGGGGATGAGTTGCACAAGCGTGCTCTTGGCCGAACCCGTGCCGCCGAGGACGCCCACCGTCTGCCCCGCGGGGATGTGCAGCGTCACGCCGGAGAGGGCGTATTCCTGCGCGTCCTCGTGGTATTTGAAGGAGACGTTTTCAAAATCGACGCTGCCGTCCGGCACTTCCTCGATGGCATTCTCCGGAGAGGTGAAGGCGATGTTCTCGTCCAGAACCTCGCTGACGCGCACGGCGCTGGCCAAAGAGCGGGTCAGGAGCAGAAAGACGTTGGAAAGCATCATCAGCGAGTTCATCACCTGCAACACGTAGCTCAAAAAGCCGGTCAGTTCGCCCACCTGCAGGCTGCCGCCAAGGATCATGTTGCCGCCAAACCACATGATCAGCACCACGCAGGCGTACATGCAGACCTGGAAGGCGGGCAGGTTGAAGGTGGCATAGTGGAAGGTCTTCTGGCTAGTCTGCATGAGTTTTGCGTTGACCCGCTCGAATTTCTCTTCCTCATATTCGCCGCGCACGAAGGCCTTGACCGCGCGAATGGCGGTGAGCCCCTCCTGCACGACGTTGTTGAGCGCGTCCACCGCCCGCTGCAAAACGGCGTACATGGGCGCGACCTTGCGCAGGATCAGTATGAGCGCCAGAGCGAGGATCGGGGCGCAGACGAAAAAGACGATCGCCAGACGCGGATTCATGGAAAAGGAGAGGCCAACGCCCATCAGCAGCATCACTGGGCTGCGCACCAGAGGACGCAGCCCGCCGTTGACGGCGTTTTGCAAAACGGTCACGTCCGTGGTCATGCGGGTGATGAGCGAGGAGGTGGCAAAGTGGTCGATGTTGGAAAAGGCGTATTGCTGCACGCGGGAAAACTCCGCCTCGCGGATGCGCGCGCCCCATCCATAGGCGGCGCGGGCGGCAAAGCGGGCGTAGAGCAGGCCGCAAATGAGCGACAACACGGCGCAAACGCCCATCTGCGCGCCCTTATATAATATGAAGGGAATGTCGCGCTCGGCGATGCCGCCGTCGATGAGTTGCGCCATGAACACGGGGATGATGAGTTCGAACACCGTTTCGACAAAGACCAGTGCCATGCCGATAAACATATCCCGGCGATAGGGGCCGAGATAGCCGAACAGGCGCTTCAGATCTCGCATGGATGCTTCTCCTTCCAATCGACATAGTTCTGGCGGGCACGGGTCAGATAGGCGCTGAAGGCTTCGCGCTCTTCCGCGGAAAAGCCGCGCAACATGATCTCCTCGACCTGCGCGCGTTTGGCCATCCAGGCATCCGCCGCTTCCAGACCTCGGTCTGTTACCGTCAACAGATTGCGACGGCGGTTGCTTCCATCCGCCTCGACGGTGATAAAGCCGCCCTTTTCCAGCGAATCCACCATCCTCGAGATCGCCGCGGGATCGACTTCAAAGTAGTCCGCCAGGTCGCGCTGGCGGCAGGGTCCATTGGCAGCCAGATAGGCGATGAGTTTGGGCTGCCCCGCGCCCAGACCCAACGCGCGCATGTAGGGGCGCAAGATGTTGCGCTGGGCGTGAAAAGCGCGGTAGAGCAGCATGTGCATCGATTCCTGCATGCTGTTCCCTCCCTTGCAGCATACTATGTTGATATGTCAACTATTGACATGTCAATTATATATCGAAGCGATCATTTGTCAAGAGCAGGGGCTGCCATCGCGGAAAAATAACGCTGGCGCAGCCTTTGAAACGGTTTTTTCCGCCAAACTGCGTTGATTCGAGCCATTTTCGTGGTATAATGAGCCTGAAAACACTTGAAGGAGGAACTGTATTATGGAAAACTGCTGCTACATCATCGGCGTTCGCGTTAACCATCGAGTAGCGAACGCGGTCGGTTTACAGGAGTTGCTGACGAAGTATGGCTGCAACATCAAGCTGCGGGTCGGCCTGCACGAGACAAGCGAAAAGTACTGCTCGGATGACGGCGTGATCATGCTGCAGGTGTGCGGGGAAAAGAGTGAGTTGGAGGCAATGGTTTCCGCGCTCAACGCCGTGGAAGGCATCCGCGCCAAGATGTTGGAACTCTAAGCAAAAGTGGGAAAATGAAAAATGTGCGACGTGTGCAATACATGTCGCACATTTTTTCTACAATATATAATATACTACTGTTCATTTTGCCGTCAAAAGTTTTTCGCGGAAATCGCTAAAAGAATCGCGTTAAATCGCAGGAATTTGTTGACAAATCTTCATACTTATGATATATTTAGTTTGAATTCTATCCTGAAAAAGTATGGGAGGGGATCTCTGATGAGACGATTGCAAAAGATCATGAGCCTGACGCTGGCTCTGCTCATGGTTCTCAGCTCGTTGCCCATCTGGGCGGAAGGCGAGCCTATCGTCATCGTAGAATCCACAGAAACGCCTGCGCCTCAGGCGGAAAAGACGCCCGAGGCCACCGCGAAAACCACTTCTGCGCCAACAACTTCGGCGCCAAAGCCGAAGGAAGCGCCGCTTTCTGAGGAACCGTCGGTTGAAGAGCCGGCGGCTGATAGCGTGTCCACGCCCGCGACGCAGAGCCTGACGCAGGCTTCGTCCGCGCCGGTGTCAAGCGCGCCCGCGAAGGCCGATTCCACCGAAGCGCCGCAGACGTCTTCCGCGGAAAATGGCGGGAATACATCCCCCACAAAGGACGCGCAGACGCCCGCAAACGGGACGCCGGAGAGCGAGACTCCCGCTACGGAAGAAAAGACTGAAGTCTCTTCTGATTCGTCGACCACCACGCCGACGGAAGAGAACGGCAATGTTTCGACCGGTGAACCCACCGGTGAACCCACAGGCGAACCCACCGGCGAACCGACTGGTGAACCCACCGGCGGACCCACGGACGAGCCGACTGGTGAACCCACCGGGGAACCCACGGACGAACCCACCGGCGAACCTACCGGCGAGCCGACGGGTGAACCCACTGGCGAACCCACGGACGAGCCGACCGGCGAACCGTCTGTTGAGCCGTCCGTCGAGCCGTCTGTTGAACCGTCCGTCGAGCCGTCTCAGGAGCCGACGGAAGTTCCGGATCTGCCTGTGGGCGAAATCAATCTGCTTTCCACCGCCGACGCGGCGCTGTACATGCGCAGCGTGAACGAGGGCGCGCCGCTGCGCATCGTCCATCTGAACGTGTACAACGGCTACACCGGCGCGCTTCTGATGGAAACGGCGCTGGTGGAAGGCGGTTCGAACATCACCCTGCCGGCGCTGCCCGCGAACGAGGCTTACACGCATACCGGTTGGGAGAGTTTCGGCGGCGATGGCGATCCCCTTCCCTTCTCTACCGCCGAGAAACGCGAGGTGTCCTTTGACGATCTGACCGGCTCCAACGTGCGCCAGTCGACCGACAATTTCGGCACCATCATCATCAACCTGCGCTCGACCTATGAGATCAAAAATGAGTTGCCGGTCTATCATATCGATTTCTATCATGCCCAGGGACAGGACGAGGAGGAGCGCATCAACGCCTCGACGCTGACGCTCACGCCCGAAGATCCGGAAACGGCGCATGCCCTGCCCGACGTGCTGCCCGAAGGCGCGACCTGGGTGCTGGCCAGCGCGGACGGCAAGCTTTCGCGCGAACTGGCCGTGGGCAAGACGACGCTGACTTACAACGAAGCGCATGCGCTTTGCCAGGAAGCCGGCGCCGATCCCAACGGCGTTTACATGTATATCAAGGGCGACCGCAAAGACGGCGTCATCCTCACCTTCTATCAGCATTCCAGCGATCAGTATTGGGCGCTGGAAGAACTTGCCAGCGTGCGCCTGTATGAGGGCGAGGGTTCCAAGTCCATCCCGCAACTGACGGAGCGGGAGGGGTATTCCGTCTATTGGCGCGGCGTCTACGGCGGCGCGTATCTGGATGGCGTCCAGTTTGAGGCCGGCGCCACGCTTTCCTATGAACAGTTGATGGAGAGCCTCGGCGCTGTGGCCACCAGCCTGCCTGTGGCCGAGGGCGGCTACAAGCGCCTGGAAGTGTGCGCCTACTACGTCCCCGACGGCTCCGCCGAGACCGACGAGCCGCACCTGCAGCTGTTGCTGACCAACGGCGGCCAGACCATCGGCTCGGTGACGCTCGCCCCCGGAGACGCGAATGTTTCCCTTTCCTATACGCTGCCGGACGGCGTGACCTGCGCCGGCTGGTCGCTTCCGGGCGGCAAGAGCTGGCCTGCCAGCAAGACTTCTGTCAGCTATGCCGAGCTTGAGGCGCTCATCGACGCGGGCGCGGAGACCGAAACGGTGTCCGCCAACTGCCTTGCCCTGCGCGCGGCGCTAATCGTCGCCGCCGATGCGGAAAAGCCCGTCATACTCAACGTCACCATCGCCGACGCCCAGGGCAATGAGGAATACATGCGCCTTGCCTCCAGCGGCGAAAGCGTATCCTTCCCGGTCATCGACGCGCTGCTCGAGGGCCAGGTGCTGGTCGGTTGGCGCCTTGAGTACTATGTGGGCGGCGACTACAATTCCCCCGCCAGCGCCGGTTCGCTGGTCGACGCCAAGACCTCCAGCCTTACCTACGACGAGATTTTGCAGATGATCTCCGTGGCCGGCATCGTGCTTGACCACGGCCTGCCCACGGTGGAAGTCTATCTATCGCCTGTCTTCGAACGCGAGACGGAGAACCGCGTGATCGAAGTCGTGCTCGACGCCAGCGCCTGGACGCGCTCCGGCGCCCGCGTGCGCGTTTACGAGGACAGCGCCGACGAGGCCGTCTCCTTTGCCAGCGGCTATGAGACGTACGAAGGCTATCGCGACGACATACTTGATAACGACGCCGGCAAGAGCCTTGGCGATGATTTCGCCACCTTCTGCCCCGGCTGCGCCATCGACGGCTGGTATGCCGGCGGCGAGCGCGTGCTCTCCTCCGCCTATCCCACCTCGGTGAGCTTCAACGACGTGGTGGACTACGCCACCTTTGACGAGGGCGGCTTTGCCCGCCTGGTGCTGACGCCCTCCGTGCGCTTCACCGGCGACTGCACCGATTCTGAAGGCACGCAGGTGGAGACGACCTATACCATCAAACTGCTCCTGCGCGACGAGGGCTTCTCGCAGACGCTGTTGCTCAGCAAGGGCGACACCGTAGAGCTGCCCGCGCTCAGCGCCGGCCCCGACATGGTCTTTTCCGGCTGGGAGCTGGCGGACGGCACGCTGTTCGCGCCCGGCGCGCTGACGTTCGACGCCTTCATCGACGCGATCGACTCTTCCCTGATCTCTTACTCCACGCCCGTCTACAGCTTTGACGCGGACGGCAAGCCCGTTTCCGCCACCTGCGAGGCGAGTCTGGATCTGACCGCGCTCTACACCCCCACCGCCGAGGCGCAGGAGGGCGAAAAGCGCGTGATCGTCACCTTCTACGGCAGCTATGACAAGCTGCTGGGCCGCCGCACGCTTTCCTCGGTGACGCCCGAGGCCGCCTATGAGTTGCCCGCGGCCGAAGCGCCCGACGGCAAGCTGTTCAACGGCTGGATGCTCACCTGCGGCGACGCCAGCCTGCGCTGGTACGCCGAACGCACGCAGTTCAGCTACAATGACATCGCCACGCTTTGCCCCGAAGGCGGCGAGGTCACGGCCCGCGCGATCTTTGGCGCGGAAGTGACGCCCGATCCGACCGTTCTGCGGGCCGTCCTCTACTATAACGACGCCGCAGTGGGCGCGGACGATACGCTCTATCTCAACCAGAACACCACGCTCGGCCTGAAGATCGGCCCGGATGAGGTGCTTGATCTGCCCATCACCTGGACCTCCAGCAACACGAGCGTCGCCACCGTGACCCCGACCCAGACCGGCGCGCTCGTGCAGGCGCTGGGCGCTTCCGGCACGGTGACCATCACCGCCAGGGCCGGCGCGCTCGACCCCGTAAGCGTAAAGATCTGCGTGGCCAAGATGCCCACCTCCGTATCGCTGCCGGCGACCGGGGAAGTCGTCGTCGGCCAGAGCAAGCGCTTTACCGCCACCATCTCCCCCGCGGACGCCCAGCCCAGCACCATCCTCTGGTCTGTGGAACCGGTGACCGGCGCCGCCAGCGTTGACGCCAGCGGCAACCTCACGGGCGAAAAAGCGGGCCAGGTGCGTCTGATCGCGCGCACGCTCAACGACCGCACGGCCACTTGCCTGGTGGAGATCACCAACCCCGTGCGCACGATCGTCGTCGATCCTGTGAACGCGGGCAAGGCCGAGGTGTCCGTCGGCGCCAGCGATCTGGCGCTGCGCGCCACCGCCTACGGCGCGGACGGCACCACCAACAGCGTACAGCAGAACTTCACCTGGAAATCCGGCAACACGCGCTATGCCCGCGTGGACGCCAACGGCGACGGCACCTGCACCGTGACCGGCCTTGCCTCCGGCACTGTGAAGATCTATGCCTACGCCACCGACGGCACCGGCGTTTTCGGCGAGATCTCCGTGCGCGTCATCGTGCCGGTGGAGAGTTTCTATATTGATCCTGAAATGGTGCAACTCTTCGTCGGCGAGCAGCAGCAACTCAAACTTGGCGGCACTCCCGCCAACGCCACCTACAATTCTCCCTCCGATTTTACCTGGAGGAGCAGCGATGAGGACGTCGTCACCGTCGACGCGCAGGGCAAATTGACCGCCACCGGCATCGGCGCGACCACCGTCACCGCCACCTCCCACAACGGCCTCACCGAGATCTGCATCGTTTCGGTGACGATGCCGGCCGGCAAGATCACCATCGAGCCGGTGGACGCGGAACGCGCCGACGTCAACGTCGGTTCCAGCGACCTGGTGCTGCGCGCCATGGCGACCGACGCGGATGGCGACGATCTGCACGTCAGCCAGGACTTCTCCTGGAGTTCCGGCAATGGGAACATCGTCCAGGTGCGCGCCAATATCGACGGCACCTGCACGGTGCGCGGCGTGCGCGCCGGCAGCGCCAAGGTCTACGCCACCGCCAAGGACGGCTCCGGCGTGCGCGGCGAGATCACCGTCACCGTCGTGGTGCCGGTCACCAGCTTCTACATTCCCGACAGTGAACATCTGTTCATCGGCGAGACTGTGACGCTGCGCCCCAACGGCACGCCTGGCAACGCCACGTATCATACTCCCGCCGACTTCACCTGGGAGACCAGCGACGCGAACATCGCGACCGTTGAAGACGGCGTGGTCACCGGCGTCGGCTACGGCACGGCCATCATCACCGCCATTTCCCACAACGGGCTTATCGACTACTGTTTGGTCACGGTGACCGTTCCCACCGACGAGATCGAGATCTCCCTGGTGGGCAGCGAAAGGGCGGAAGTAAACGTCGGCTCCAGCGATTTGACGCTGCGCGCCACGGCGCTGGGGGCCAACGACACCAGCGAAAACGTGCCGCAGGACTTCACCTGGAAGTCCGCCAATACGCAAACCGCTCAGGTGCGCCAGAACTTTGACGGCACCTGCACCGTGCGCGGCGTGAGCGCTGGCACCGTGAAGATCTACGCCTATGCCAACGACGGCACCGCGCGGCGCGGAGAGATTACCGTGCGCGTCATCGTGCCCGTCGCCTCCACCTGGATGGAGCCCGCGGTGGCGAATCTGTTCGTCGGCCGCCAGCTGCAGCTACGCGCCAACGGCACGCCTTCCAACGCCACGCTCCATGCCCCCACCGACTTCACGTGGAAATCCAGCGATGAAAACGTGGTTGTCGTCAACGAATCCGGCATGATCACCGGCGTTGGCGAGGGTACCGCCACCGTCACCGCCATTTCTCACAACGGCCTGGAGGCTGTCTGCGCTGTCAGCGTCACCATTCCCGTGGGCAAGATCGAGCTGGAACTGGTCGATGCCGAGCGGCCTGAGGTCGGCATCGGCGGTGCGGGCCTGATCGTGCGCGCCGTGTCCTACGATGAAAATGGTTCCACCATCAATGTATCTCAGGACGTGGAGTGGCGCGTGAGCAACGCCAGCTATGCCCGCATCATCGAAAACTTCGACGGCACCGCCACCGTGACGGGCCTGCGTACCGGTACGGTCACCATCGGCGCTTTTGCCACCGACGGTTCCGGCGTCAACGCCCAGATGCAGGTGAACGTCATCGTTCCGGTCGAGAGCTTCTACATCATCCCTTCGGCTGTGAACGTCAGCGTGGGGCACACGACGACCATCAAGGTCAACGGCACGCCCCTCAACGCCACCTACCACACCGCGAAGGACTTCACCTGGGAATCCAGCGATGAGAGCATTGCCACCATCAGCGATACCGGCGTCATCACCGGCGTCAGCGAAGGCACGGCGACCATCACCGTCACTTCCCACAACGGCATTCAGGAGAGCTGCCCCGTCACCGTCAGCGTCCGCACCAACGACATCGACATCGGCGTCCTTGGCGGCGGTCAGGCCGTGGTCTCCGTCGGCGACAGCGATCTGACCCTCACCGCCACCGCCATCGGCCCGGACGGCTCCACCGCTTCCGTTGCCCAGTCGTTTGACTGGCGCGTGAGCAACACCAGCTATGCCAGCATTCGCGACAATGGCGACGGCACCGCCACCGTGACCGGCTACCGGGCCGGCACCGTCAAGGTCGCCGCCATCGCCACCGACGGCTCCGGCATCCGCGCCGAGATCGACGTGCGCATCATCGTGCCCGTTGCCGAGTGCTGGATGATGACGCCCACCGCAACCATCTACGCCGGCAGCACCGTCAAGCTGCTGGTCAATGGCCGTCCCGGCAACGCCACGCTCCACGCCCCCACCGACTTCACCTGGGAATCCAGCGATGAATCCGTCGCCACTGTCGCCAAAGACGGCACCGTCACCGGCGTCAGCGAAGGCACGGCCACCATCACCGCCACTTCCCACAATGGTTTGCAGACCTCGAGCATCGTCAACGTCACCATCCCCGTGGGCAAGATCGAACTTTCCCTCGTCGACGCGGACAAGGCCGAGGTGGGCATTGGCGAGACGCTGCGCGTGCAGGCCGTGGCCTACAACAACGACGGCACCACCGACGACGTCGCCCAGACGTTCGACTGGCGCGTGAACAACAACAATATCCGCGTCTTTGACAACGGCGACGGCACCGCCACCATCACCGGTCTGCGCAGCGGCACCGCCACGGTGCGCGCCACGGCCGCGGACGGCTCCGACATCTACGCGCAGATGACGGTAACGGTCATTGTGCCGGTCGAGAACTTCTACATCATTCCCTCGGTGGTCACGGTCAACGTGGGGCGCACGACGACCATCAAGGTCAACGGCACGCCCCTCAACGCCACCTACCACACCGCG
>CAMMGP010000010.1 GCA_946496415.1 uncultured Clostridia bacterium
GAACACGGGCCGGCCGCGTTTGAGATCGTGCTTGCCGCGGTGGCCATCGGCGATGTGGCGCTGTTCGGCATCCCCGGAGAGCCGTTCACGGGCATTGGCCGCGCGCTTAAAGAGGCGCCCGGCTGGGCCCTGGTGCTGCCGATGTGCATCACCAACGGCTACGAGGGCTATTTCCCCACCCGCGAGGCCTACGACGAGGGCGGCTACGAAGCCCGCAGCTCTGTCTACGCCGCCGGCGTAGCCGAGACGATCTCCGCAGAAGGGCTAATGTTGCTCAAAGAGCTTGAGCAAAGGAAGGACAAGGATACGCCGTGAGCAGAAAAGCGATCATCAACGCGGAACTGGTGATGCGCGACCACCTGATCCCCGAGGCCATGCTGCTGATCGAGGACGGGCGCATCGCCGACTTTGGCGAGATGCGCAGCCACGAGCCGCCTCAGGGCTGCGAGATCATCGACGCGCAGGGGCTGTACGTCGGCCCCGGTCTCATCGATATCCACACCCACGCCGGCGACGGCCGCTTCTTTACGGAGGATCCCTTCGTCGCCGCGCAGCATCATCTGCGCCACGGCGTGACCACACTTTTGCCGGCGCTGTACTTCAGCATGGATGTGGACGGCTATCTGCAAAGCATCGCCACGCTGCGCGCCGCCATGGACGACCCCCGCTGCCCGAACATCGCCGGCCTCTACATGGAGGGGCCGTACCTCAACCCCAAGTTCGGCTGCGACAAGGAATCCAACCCCTGGCGCGGGCCCGTCGATCCGGCGCGGCACATGCCCATCGTCGAGGCGGCGGCCGATCTGGCCAGGGTCTGGGCGCTGGCCCCGGAGCGCGAAGGCATTCTGGGCTTTGTCCGCGATGTGAAGGCGGCCGCGCCCCGGGCGGTCTTCGCGGTGGCCCACAGCGAGGCCACGCCCTATCAGGTGGAAGCGCTGATGCCCTATGGCCTGCGCATCGGCACCCACCACACCAACGCCACCGGCGATCTTGCCAAGTATCCCGAGTGCCGCGGCGTGTGCGTGGACGAGGCCGTCAACAACAACCCGGAGATCTACGCGGAGCTGATCTGCGACAGCCGGGGCATCCATGTGGATCCCTACATGCTGCGGCTGGTGCGGCGCATCAAGGGCGACGCGCGCATCATACTCATCTCCGACGCCTACGCAAGCGACGGGCCGATCCCCCCGGGCTATGACGGCGTGACGGACATCAACTTTGACTATACCGGCGAGATTGCCGGCTCCAAACTGACGCTGGACGTGGCCTGCCGCAACATGATGAAGCACACGGGCGCTTCCATCGTCAACGCCTTCCAGTATGCGGCGCTCAACCCCGCCCGCGCGCTGGAAATGACCGATCGCGGCGAGATCGCCGTTGGCAAGCGCGCCGACCTGGTGATCACCGATCACAAAATGAATATCCAAACCGTAATCCTGAAAGGAGAGACCCTGCCATGAAAGACATCATCTTCGACCCCCCTACCAAATTTGATTTCAAATGCGCGGACTATGTGCCGTTCAAGGATCGGGAGGTCTGCGAGCGCCTGCGCAAGCTCTCCGGCAAGGAACTGGAAAAGCATCCCAACCCGGATTTCAACATCAAGGTGATGCTCAATCCCCATCCGGTTCTCATCGCCACGCTCTTCTCCCGCCTGAAGGCGGCCTCGGAAGCGGGCAAAAAGTACACGATGATCCTCGGCAATCCCGAGCCGGAAACCTACATCCCGCTGGCGCAGCTGATCAACTACTTCAAAGTGGATTGCAGCAAGCTGCACATCTTCGCCATGGACGAGTGGGCCGACGATCAGGGCAATATCGCCCCGGAGACCTATGAGGCCGGCTTCGCCCACTCCATGCTCAAGTACTTCGTCTACCAGATCGACGAAAAGCTGCGCATGCCGATGGAAAACGTCCACTACCCCACCAACGCCAACATCGGCCACTATTCCAAGCTCATCACCGAGATCGGCGAAGGCGGCGCGGACATCTGCTCCTCCTCTCCCGGCTGGACGGGCCATATGGCCTTTATCGACCCGGTGGACGAGTTCATGACCGACGACATCGACGAGTGGCTCAACATGGAGGCGCGCATCGTCACCCTGCATCCGCTGACCGTGGCGCAGAATTCCCTGCACGGCGTGTTCGGCCAGTCCGGTTACATACAGAGCGTGCCGCCCAAGGCGGCGACCATCGGCCCGGTGGACGTGAAAAACGCCCGCGAGCGCATCGAGGTGCACGCCCTGCTGACCAACAACACGTTCTCCTCCTGGCAGCGCATGACCTCGCGCCTGGTGCTGCACGGCCCCGTATGCCCGCAGATCCCCAGCTCCATGCTGCAGCTGATGAAGACGCAGGTGTACGTCAGCGAGGAGATCGCGGCGCCCTTCGAATGCTGGGAGAAGGTCGGCTACTAAGGCCGCAGCCCTCCCATGGTGGCCGGCTGCGCCGCCGCTGCGACGGAAGATCACAACACTTTGAATCTGGAGGGACGTACATCCATGAGCACGCAAGCCGGTAAAACCATCAAAACGTTTCTGAAAAACTGGATCTCCCTGGTCGGCATACTGTTGCTGATCGTCGTGTTCTCCATCCTCTCCCAGATGCGGTTCGGCGCGCAGTACTTCCTGACGCTGACCAACTGGAAGACGATCCTTCTGCAGACCTCGACGGTGGCCATCGTGGCGCTTGGCCAGTCGATCATGCTGATGACGGGCAACTTCGACCTCTCGCTGGGCCGCATGCTCTGCCTCGTCAGCTGCGTCGGCGCCGTGCTGATGCGCAACCTCGGCTGGCCGACGATTCCGGCGATCCTCGTGATGTTCCTCATCGGCATCGTCGTCGGTTCGATCAACGGCGCGCTGGTCTCCTACGTCCGCGTTCCGGCCATGATCGCCACGCTGGGCACGCAGTATATCTGCTACGGCATCTCCAAATTGATCACGCAGGCCGTGCCGATCCCGAAGGTCGCAGAAGGCTTCTCCTGGCTGGGCCGCGGCTACATCCTCAACAACACCATTCCGGTCAGCGTCATCATCATGCTGGCGCTCTACATCGCGGCGCAGTTTATCACCACCAAGACGCGCATCGGCCGCAGCCTCTACGCCGTGGGCGGTTCGCGCGAGGCGGCATTCTTCTCCGGCATCAACGTCAAGCGCATACAGTTCGGCACCTTCGTGCTGGGCGGCATCCTGGCCACGTTCGGCGGCCTGGTGCTGATGGCCCGCCTGGGTTCCGTGGCTGTGACCAACGGCGAGAACTACGAATTCGACGCGGTCATCGGCTCCATCATCGGCGGCGTCTCCCTCACGGGCGGCAAGGGCTACGTGCTGGGCACGATGTTCGGCTGCATTTTCCTGAACGTGCTGTTCAACGGCTTCTCCCAGCTGGGCGTCGATCCCTTCGTGCAGGACGTCCTCAAGGGCATCGTGCTGGTACTGGCGGTCGTGCTCGACGTGTTGAGCAACCGCAAGAAGGACTAACGATCGCCGCAGGCACGCGATCACTGGGAAAGGCAGTGTGAAGCTATGGGCAAGGACTATATACTCAGTTTACAGGGCATCAGCAAGGAATTCCCCGGCGTGAAGGCCCTGGACAACGTGACCATCGAAGTCGAGCGCGGCACCATCCACGGTCTGGTCGGCGAAAACGGCGCCGGCAAATCCACGCTCATCAAGGTGTTGGCCGGCATTTACCAGCCCAACGCCGGGCAGATCCTCCTCGAGGGGCAGGCGCAGACATTCTCCAGCCCCATCGAGGCCCGCAGGGCCGGCATCAGCGTCGTCCATCAGGAAATCAAGCTGGCCGAGCCACTCACCGTGGCGGAGAACATGTTCCTGGGCAACATCCTTATGAAGGGCCGCCTGGTGGACTGGAAGGGCATGCGCAAGCGCGCCCGCGAGATCGTCGACGATCTGGGCATGGATATCGACGTCAACGCGCAGGTCTCCTCGCTGACGGTGGCCAAGAAGCAGATCGTTGAGATCATGCACGCCATCAACAACAACTCGAAGATACTGATCATGGACGAGCCTTCGGCCGTTCTGACCAACCGCGAGTTGGAGGTCATGTTCCGCATCGTGCGCCAGTTGCGCGAGCGCGGCATCACCATCATCTACATCTCCCACCGCCTCAACGAGGTGTTCGACCTGTGCGACAACGTCAGCGTGCTGCGCGACGGCAAGCACATCGCCACCAAGCCCATTGGCGAGCTCGACCGGCAGAGCCTGATCAACATGATGGTCGGCCGCGAAATGGGTCAGGAATACCCCAAGGAGCCGGGTACGATCGGCGATACCATCCTCAAAGTGGAGGGTCTCTCCCGCGGCTTCGTGCGCGATATCAGCTTCGAGGTCAAAAGCGGCGAGGTGTTCGGCATCTCCGGCCTGGTGGGCGCGGGACGCACGGAGCTGGCGCGGGCCATCCTCGGCATCGACAAGCCCGAATCCGGCGAGATCTATGTGCGCGGCAAAAAGGTGCATTATCACACCTTTGCCGACGCCATCCGCGACGGGCTGGGCCTCATCCCCGAGGATCGCAAATTGCAGGGCCTTGTGCAGATCATGTCCGTCGAGCGCAATACCACGCTGGTCAATTTGAAGCGCGTTTCGCAAAACGGCGTGCTGCGCAAGGGGCTGGAAAAGAAGCTCAGCGCCGAATACGCGCAAAAGCTGCGCGTGGTGACGCCCAGCATGGACACGCAGGTGCAATTCCTCTCCGGCGGCAACCAGCAGAAGGTGGTCATCGCCAAGTGGCTGTTCCAGGATGCGGACATACTCTTCCTGGACGAGCCGACCCGCGGCATCGACGTTGGCGCCAAGGCGGAGATCTATCGCCTGATCGACCAGATGGTGAAGGACGGCAAGACCATCATCATGATCTCCTCGGAGATGCCGGAACTGCTGGGCATGTGCGACCGCATCATGGTCATGCACGAGGGCCGCAAGATGGGCGAACTGACCGCCGAGGAAGCGACGCAGGAAAAGATCATGGCCATGTGCGTCTGAGAAACCGACAAATTTAGACAGGCTCAAGCCTGTTTAGAGGAAAAAAGTAAGGAGGACGTATCTTATGAAGAAACTGTTGACTCTGTTGCTGGCTCTGGCAATGCTGCTCTCCATGGCGGCGGTCGCGGAAGCGCCCGACACCTCTGTGGAATCCACCGACGCGGCGGCCGCTGAGCTCGGCATCCCCGCCGCGGTGACGCTGCATGACACCGACGCCCTCTCCGGCAAGAAGATCGGCTGCTCCATCGTCTACAAGGGCGATGAGTGGTGCGCGGCGGTCGCCAACGCTCTCGAGGCGCTGGGCGCTTACTACGGCGCGGACATCACCGTTGAGGACGGCGACCTGAACGACGAGACCCAGGTCAAGCAGATCGAGAACATGATCGCCAACAACGTCGATATTATGATGATCGACCCCACTACGCCTGACGGCACCGGCGCTGCGCTGGATCAGGCTGTGGAAGCCGGCATCCCGATCATCATCTACGACGGCTACTGGGCTGACAGCGAAGGCAAGGTTCTGACCACCGTCACCTGGGATCAGGTTGAAACCGGCCGCATCGTGGGCCGCTACTTCCTGGACTACATCCGCGAGCACAACGACGGCAAGGCCACCATCATCGAGCTGACCAACGCCGTTTCCACCCACTGCCAGGAGCGCTTCGTCGGCCTGCACGAGGTGTTTGACGCCGCTGAGGACTGCGAAGTGACCATCCTTGACCTGTACGACTCTCAGGGCAACCGCGAGACCGCTGAGAAGGCCGTCTCCGCCGTCGTGCAGCCCTACGACTACATCATCTCCGACGTTGACAACGGCGCGATGGGCGCTGTGTCCGCGCTGCAGCAGGTCGGCAACACCGACGTGAAGGTCTTCTCCATGGGCGCTTACGGCGCTGAGCCCTTCGGCATGCTCTACGAGAACGATCCCAACTACGTCGCCTGCCTGAACGTGGATGCGTGGGTTCTGGCGCAGTACGTCTTTGACGCGGCCATCGACTACTTCGAGGGCAATGCCGAGGACATCCCGGTGGAGACCAACATCGATCTGTACATGGTCGACAACAGCAACGTCACCGACTTCTGGACCTTCGAAGAATAATCCATGAGCCATGGGAACAGGGGCGAGAGACATTTCGCCCCTGTTTCTGTCCATAAAGAGGTGTTTCCCATGAAAAAAGTGCGTTGGGGCGTCATCGGCGCCGGCGGCATCGCCGACCGCCGCACGATCCCCGGAATGATGCTCTGCGACCGCGCCGAATTGGTGGCGGTCATGGAAGTCAACATGGAACTGGCGGAAAAGTGCCGCGCCAAATGGAATTGCAAGCGCGCCTACGACAACGAGCGCGACCTGCTCTCCGACCCTGAGATCGACGCGGTGTACATCGCCTCCCCCGTGGTCATGCACGCGCCGCAGGCGCGCATGGCGGCTGACGCGGGCAAGCATATACTGATCGAAAAGCCGCTGGCCATGCACTCCGAAGAGGGCCTCGAAGTCATCCGCTACTGTCAGGCCAAGGGCGTCAAGCTGGCCGCGGGACTGATGATGCGCTTTGGCGCCTATGTGCAGGCGATGAAGCGCGCCATCGCCGAGGGCAAGATCGGCCGGCCCGTTTCCGCGTTTGCCCAGTTCACCTGCTGGTATCCCGACATCCCCGGCAGCTGGCGGCAGAAGAAGCAGAGCGGCGGCGGCGGAGCGCTGATGGATATGGGCGTACACTGCATCGACCTGATGCAGTACGTGCTGGACACGAAGGTGCGCCAGGTGGCAGCCTTCCAGGACACGCTTTCCTTCCATTACGAAGTGGAGGATTCCTCCACCGTCATGCTACGCATGGAGAATGGCGCGCAGTGCGTGGTACAGTCCAACTTCAACATTCCCGACGAAGCGGCCAAGTGGCGTCTGGAAGTCTTTGGCGATCAGGGGCGCCTCCTTGGCGAAGGCGTGATCGGTCAGGTAGACGGCGGCACGCTGGACGCGCTCTTCCTTGGCCCACAGGGCGGCTACGACGCCCAGCAGAATACCAAGCGCGTCGAGGGCGAACGCATCGACGTGGAATTCGGCGACCTCTACGCGCGCGAGATCGCCAGCTTCTGCGATTCCATACTCGACGGCAAGCCGCTGGAGGTTCCCGCTGAGGAGGCCCTGCGCGTGCAGCGCGTGATCGAGGCGGCCTATCGTTCCAACGATGAAAAAATCGTGATCGACCTTTGATGAAAAAACTGTGATCGACCTCGAAACGCCCCCGTGGCGCGCGAGAGGAGGTGGGCGCGATGTTCCAGAGCGAACGTTGTCCCCGCGGGCAGTTTAACTGCTGCCGCGACCCATGATCTTTCCGTTTTTCGCACGTTTATTTTGCCTAAAACTGCTAAAAACGGAAGGAGTTTTTCAGAACGATGAAGAAGAAAGCATCGGATTTCCGCTACAATACCGGCGAGGCCAGGGTGCCGTGGGCGGCGGTCGGCGAGAATTACAACGTGGAAGACATGATGTCTTTCATCCGCTTCATGATGCAGGGAAGCGGCGAGGACTACGAGGCCATAATGCGCGATGTCGAGCGCGACGTGCGCAAACTGGACGCCATTTCCGAGCCGCCTGCCAAGCTCTCGGTAGACGTGATGGTGGCCAAGGCCGAAACGATGGCCGACGAATACCTGAACACCAAGGGTTCTCTGTTCGTGACCAACTGCACCGCGGGCTTTGAGATCGCTTACAAATACGCCAACCTGGAACCGGGCGACGAGGTGATCGTTCCCGCCATCACCTTCGTGGCGACGATGGCCTATCCCCTCTCCGTGGGCTGCAAGCTGGTGTTTGCGGACGTCGACCCCATCACGCTCAACATGGATCCCGCGGATGTGGCGCGCAAGATCACGCCCCGCACCCGCATGATTGTCCCCGTGCACATCGGCGGCTATCCCGTGGATATGGATCCCATCATGGAACTGGCGCGCAAGCACGACATACTGGTGCTCGAGGACGCCGCCCATGCCTTCGGCGCGGTGTATCACGGCCGCAAGCTGGGCACCATCGGCGACTTCGGCTCCTTCAGCTTCCATGAGGTCAAAAACATCACCTCCTTCGGCGAGGGCGGCGTGCTGGTGACCAACATCGAAGCCTTCCGCGACGACATGCGCCGCGCGCGCTTCCTCGGCGCGGACTTCACCCGCAGCATCAAGGACTGGCTCTACGACGTATCCGCCTGTCAGGGGAAGCGCGGCCCCTTCGTGGCCGGAAACTACTCGACCACGGAGATCCAGGGGCTGGGCCTCTGCCGCCAGATCGAGCGCATCGAGGAGATCATCAACGTGCGCCGCATGGTCGCCACCTACCTCAACGACCGCCTGAAGGAGTGCGACGCGCTGATTTTGCAGGATCTGGGCAGCGAGGATATCCGTCCCACGTTCCACCTCTACAAGCTGCTCATCGACCCCGAAAAGGCGGGCGGCGACGTGCAACTGTTCAAAAAGAAGCTCACGCAGAGGGGCGTGACGAACATACCGCACTTTGGCCCCCTGTATCGCTTCAACATCATGCGCACTTACGGCTATGACGAAGACGCCATCGCCGAAACCTGCCCGAACTGTGAGGAAGTCTTCTACCATCGCTTTACCCACTTCCCCATCTATGGGCTGACGAAGGAACAGGTCGATTACATGGCCGATTCCATCCTAGAATCCATCGACGAAATGCAGCGCGGCGTCTGAACGACACCGGGGCAGGGGCGCGTCTCCCCTGCCCCACGGATCCGCGAATGGAGTTGAAAGCATGTCCAACTGGAACCAGGAACACCGGCGATTCCTCATCCTCAACATGATCTATCAATTCGGGCCCATCAGCCGCACGGAGCTGACGAGTCTCATCGACCATCGTCCGGGCACGGTGGGCGAGATCATCAAGGATTTTCTCGACGAACAGCTGATCGTCGAGACCGGGCGCTCTTCCAGCGGGCATGGCCGCCGCCGCACGATGCTGGAATTGAACAAGGAGTTCATCTGCTCCATCGGCATCTCCATCACGCCGCTGCGCGCCACCACGCTCATCGCCCAGATGGACGGCTCCATACTCTACCGCGCCGAGGACGACGTGCGCCCGCAGGAATCCAAGGAGGCGCTCAGCGAGCGCATCTGCGAGCGCGTGCAGGAAATACGCGCCAAATTCACCGAGCGTAAGATCGTCGGCATCGGTATCAGCGATCCGCTCTACGACCCCTCCCGCTACTCCCTCACCGGCACGCTGGTCTCCAATTTCGAGCACTTCAACGACTGGGTGCACTTTGACCTCAGACCCCGGCTGGAAAAGCTCACCGGTCTGCCGGTGGAGACGTTCAGCCCCGTAGCTTTCCCGGCGCTGGTGGAGATGCGCTTCGGCGGAGCGCAGGGCGTGCGCGATTTCATCTGCATAGAATTGTCCAACGGCATCGGCGCTTCTCTGTGCGTCAACGGCAGCCCCGTCGAGGGCTCTGGCGGCGTGGCGGGCGAATTGGGCCACACGGTGGTGGACATGAGCGCCGACGGCGGACGGCTCTGCTATTGCGGCAAGCGCGGCTGCGTGGAGAGCGGCACGGCCTTTCCGGCGCTGGTGCAGGACATACGCGACGCTTTGAATCGCGGCGTGTCCTCCGTATTGCGCGATCTGCCCAACGTACAACAGGAGCTCACCACCGCCGACATCCGCCGCGCCGTGGAGGCGGGCGACGCCATGTGCCGCTTCTATGTCTCCAACGCCGCTGCGCGCATCGGCGTGGCCATCGCCAATCTCGTCAACCTGCTCAACCCGGAATTGGTGGTGCTCCACGGCTTCATGCTCGAATTGGGAGATTTCTTCATCGAGGAGGTCTCCAAGTCCATTCGCAACAATGTTCTGGTGTTGGCCAAGAAGTTCGACATCCGCCTTTCCACGTCTCTGGAGAGCATGATCCCCCTGGGCGCGGCGGCGGAGATGTTCACCTCCTTTTTGCGGGCGGACGACTACAACTGGGTGTACAGACTCGCGCCGGACGCCTGAGCGCCGCGCACCATATGAGAGGAGGAACCGCCATGCGGGAATACGATATTGTTCGCGCCCCCACGCCGCTGAATTGGGAGAAGGTACCCACGCTGGCAATCGACACGCCCCTGTGGGGGACAAACGCAGATATAGGCGCCTGGGCGCAGATCTGCTGGGACGACGAGGGCCTGCTGGTGCGCCTGCGCGCCCGCGAACGCGACATACGCGCCGAATACACCGGGCTTACCGACATGCCCTGCGAGGACAGTTGTCTGGAATTTTTCTTTTCGCCCCGCCCCGGGGACAGCCGCTATTTCAACATCGAGTTCAACCCCAACTGCTGCATGTATCTGGGGCTGTGCGACGGCCGCGACGCGCTGGTGCGCCTGCTGCCGGAGGGTTTCTCCCTCGAGCCGCAGGCGGAGCGCACCGCTGAGGGCTGGGAAGTGCGCTATCGCGTGCCCTTTGCTCTGATCCGCCACTTTTTCCCGGATTTCGCGCCGGCAAAAGGCGACGCGATGCGCGCCAACTGCTTCAAATGCGGCGAGTTGACGCCCATTCCCCATTACTTTTCCTGGAATCCCTGCTTAAGCCCCGAGCCTGAATTTCATCGCCAAACGGATTTCGGCCTGATGCGCTTCGCCTAAGGCGATCTGCTTCCCCCGCAAACGCGGGGGGAGATTTTTTTGACGGAGAAGACGCGGTTGGCCAAGTGCTTCTTATGTATTTCCTCTGCGGAACACCCGCTTCATCGCTTGCGAAGGGCTCGACTTGCATATTTGCGCATAATCATTCAATATATGTCCGTATTTGCTCGAATTCGTGAATATAAATCTATATCAAAGCGCCATTCTTCATTGTGGGTCAAATAAATAATGCTTATATGCAATATCAGCGGCCGCAGTCTCTCGCGGAAAACACAAAACAGCCCCTCCGTCGCGGACAGGGGGCTGTTGCTTGCGGTTGTAGCGCTTTTTGTTTTCCACCTTGCGCGTCACAGGGGAGAAACCCCAGGTGGCGCGTTTTTCGGCGTCGAGCGATCGGCGGGCCTTTTTGCTCAACTTCTCGCGGGGGATGAATTTGGGCACAGGAGACACTTCCTTTCAAAATACAGCGTTTGCCTAAAGCATTCAGTCGCAAAACACCTGTCCCCTTGCGGCTTTCTTCCGCTTCCGGTTACCTGCCGTTGCGTATAGCTTGGCAAACGCATCTTCGTGCAGATCTTCCCAACGATAATATGTCGTATCCTCAAAGTCTTCCTCTCTTGTCGCCGTCCAAACACCTTCCTGCGCGACGAGCATGAGTCCCTTTGCATTTAAGCGCAGGGCATACGACGAGGCTTGCGCGCAGTCTATTTTCAGTTGTTTTGCCGTTGGGATGCTCTTTTTTGCCTCGACGACCCAGTAACCTCTTTCGTGGCCCGGCGTCGCTTTCGGCAGGATGACATAATCCGGATAGACGGTGAACATTCGTCCCATGCGCAGCGGCATTTGACGGACATATTGTCCCCGCTCCCAACCCAGGCGTTTCAAGAGCGGTTCCAGCAAATAAAGTTCCACATCACGCTCCCTTTCGACCTGTTTCGGGCACTCTCCGCTTGCAAAGCGGACGTCCAATACAGGCAATCGAGAAATATCGCCTCCAGCCCACTCGATCAACGCCCGTATCCGCGCATATTCACTGGGCATTATCTCCAGCCCATCCATGCGCAACATGCTTGTCTTGACCAAAAAGGAATCACAAAACCGTTCATCCTCTTTGATTTCCCGAAAGCTTGGTCCGGGAACGGCGACAGGACGGCCGATGTATACGCAACGATAGAATGCGAAAAATGGGTCGACAAAACCCGGCGCGCACGCGCGCCAGACAGAAGAAAAGCGACTGGCGGGCGCCCAATGATACAACAGGACGACGTCGCCCGGCTGCGTATCGGGATTTCCCTGCCAGCAAACCACATCTTTCCCGTTCGCATTGGCATTCGCCGTTTGGAAGGCCCTGTCTTCCGGGCTTGCTCCAATGACGTAGGCGGCGCGCGGCGGCGGCAATTCCTGCCACAGCCAGCCCAGCCCGCCCGCCGCTTTCGGCGCATAATCGTAGAGAAATGCGCAGAATTCTGCCGCGCTCCACGCCATTTCCTTTCTTTCTGCCTGCAACACACGGCATAGTGCAAAATAGTGATGGAACCTGCCGGCATAGTCTCTCTGCCCCGGCATCTGCGGCAATTGTATGTCAAACATATCCGCGACGGCCGTCAATACATGATAGCAGCAGGGAAAAAAGTAGGGAACGAACGCATCCGGAAACTCTGCCGCCAACATCAAGCTGATGTACACGATGTCATCGGCAAAGTATTCGAATATCTGCCGATCTGTAATCCGTTTCTGACATGCATCCGCGTATTCTTCCGCGATTCCCTTCCAGAGATGTGCAGCTTCGCTCTCATAAATATCCGCGCGCGCGGCGTCCGTCTCCGGATGTGTTTCGGCATCATTTGCGCGCGCCTGCGCAAACGTTGCAACGCTCTCTTCGAGCGCTTCCGCCAGAAAGGCGTCCGGGCAATACGCCGTGAACAGAGGAAGTATCAGATCGCGCAGATCTCTGCCGTTATCGAAGACGTGCGCAAAGCGTTCCACCGTTTCCTGCCCACCCGCGCGAAGATAGAGCTGCCATTGATACGCATTTATCCGCAAGTGGATTTCTCCTTTCAAGGCTTCTGGCAGTCCTTCATCACGACATCGGCAAGATACGCGGCGAAGGCGGTGTATTCGTCTTTGGTGAGCAGTCGGGGGCGGGACATGACCACGAGGGCGTGGCCGCTGTTTTCCGGACGGTAGGGCGGGTGGATGTGCGGATGGGGGTTGGCGGCAAAGCCGGCGCGCTCGTAGAATGTTTGGCGGCGGCGGGAGACGGCGTCCACGGGCGGGTCGATCTCGAGGATAACGGGCTTGCCCTCCCCTGCGAGCAGGTCGAGCGCCGCCGTGCCAAGGCCCTGTCCGCGCCGCGCGGGGGAAATGCAGAGGTGTTCGACGTAGAGGTACGCGCCCGCGTCCCAGAAAAGGGCGAGGCCGGCGAAGCCCTCCTCGTCATGCAGTATGCCGAAATGGTACTGTTCGTGCGCCATAATGCGGCGCTGGGACGGCTCAAGCCGCTGTTCATGCTTCGGAAAGCTGGCGGCGTAGAGCGCCATGGCGGGCGCGAAGGCTGGGTCGTCAACGGTGCGCAGGCGCTTGATGCGCAGCATGGGCGTTCACCTCCCTGCGGTTTGAATGATAGAAAAATCCCCGACCGATGCGGTCGAGGATGTTGGTGGTGCTTACTGGACTCGAACCAGTGACCCCCGCGATGTGAACACGGTGCTCTACCATAGTGGGCGGAGTACATAACGCTTTATAGCGGGCAAATTACCGGCCCTCGATCCATTTTTAATTATATCATGCCTATTTTAAACTGGCAATATTTCATGTATACAAAAACCGCGAGTCGGTCGCTTCTATACATATCATGGCAACAAAAATGGCCGCCCATAGCGGGCGGCATGGCGTTCAGCTATGAAGCGGCGGCAAGCGCTTCCTGCATCTCCGGCTCAAGGAATTGCCGAGCGGAGAGCTTAA
>CAMMGP010000011.1 GCA_946496415.1 uncultured Clostridia bacterium
GCGCATCGGCTGCGATGGCGTGGAGTACATCACCGTCACGCCCGACACCCGCAAGGATATGCTCCTGAACGGTGAGGTGGACGTCGTCATCGCCACATACTCCATCGCCGAGAGTCGCGAGGAAAACTTCGACTTCTCCGCCCCCTATTATGAGGATGACACCATCATCATGGTGGAAAAGTCCACCCTCTTTGGCAGCATCCGCGACCTGAAGGACAAGAACATCGGCATCGTCAACGGCACCAACGCCGGCCCGCTGCTGGCGCAGAAGCTCTACGACGAGGGCATCATCACCGACGTGGTGGTGGAAAACACCGACACCTTCACCCAGTACGAGGGCGCCTACGTTACCAAGACCGAGCGCTATGAGGACCTCGACGCCCTGCTGGAGACCGGCGAGATCGACGCCGCCTGCATGGACGCCTGTATCGCCCAGACCTACATGAACGATCAGCGCGAGTTTCTCGACGTCTCCATCGCCCATCAGGAATACGGCGTGGCCACGGTGAAGGATTCCGCTTTCAGCGCGCCCGTCGCGGAGGCCGTGCAGGCCATGTTGGACGACGGCACCATCGAACGGCTCATCGACAAATGGAACTAGGAAGGGGGAGCGAGCGTGACTGCGAGACTGAAGCGCAAAGCGGCGATCATGATCGTCGTGGAACTGATCTTTCTTTCCCTGGTCGGCGTGCTGCTGACCAATATGCAGACCGACCTCTCCCTCAATGACCAGCGCGACAACATCGCCGAAAAACTCGACGAGATGGATGAGCTGATCGCCGCCGCGGACGCCTCCGGCGTGGAGATCACGGAGGCGTTCGACGAGGAGAACCGCGGCAAGGTCGGCAGCGCCGCTTTCATGTATCAAAACGGCGTGCTCACCGGCTATTCCCGCGCCAATATGCAGTTGCTTACCGACCTGCTGGACGTGGACAATGTGATCATCCTCGACAAGGCGGGCCGCGCCCTGGCCCAGTCCGGAGATTCGCCGGCGGACTTTACCCGCAGCCGCTTCAACCAGCTGCGCACCGTCTTTGACGATGGCGAGCCATCCGCCGCCTTCGAGGTGGAATTTGGCGACACCTGCTACCGCTACTACGGCGCGCGCATCGACGAGAGCACCATGGTCGTGGTGGAAAAGAACGCCGAAACGCTCTATCACCGCCTCGAGGCATCCGCAACGCTCGCCAGCGCTCTTAAAAACGTCACCGTGGGTCTCAACGGTTTCAGCTTCGCCATCTCTGCCAAGGACTACACCTTCCTCTATTACCCGGACGAGGCGATCATCGGTCAGGACGCCATCAGCATGGGCCTTTCCGTCGCCTCTCTGGAAGACGGCAGCTTCGGCTGGATGAACATCGGCGGTCAGCGTCTCTACGGCGGCGCGACGCTGCTGGACGACGACACCTGCGTCCTCTGCGCCGTTACCTCCGATGAGATCCTTGCCTCCCGCACCACTACCGTGACCATCATCCTCTTTGCCGTGTTTGTGGCCCTGACGCTGGTGGTGACCTACGCCTTCTTCATCCTTCGCGACCTGCGCGAAGAAAAGAGCGTGCGCATTGCCGGCAAGCTCCGCTTCGGCACTTCCGTGGCCCGCAAGCTCACCTCCGTGTCGCTGATCGGCCTCATTGCCATCCTCGTGGTCTCGTTCTACATGCAGTCCATCTTCGCACTCTCCCGTCAGTCGATGAGCAACGACCAGCGCCTGCAGGAGATCTCCCAGCGCATCGACCAGTACGCCGCCCAGCGCGATGAACTGGCTGCGGAGTACGATGAACTCTACCTCAACAAGGCGGAGATCGCCGCCTTCATCATCGACACCAACCCCGAGCTTGCCAACCGCGAGAAGCTGGCCGAACTGAGCGGCATACTCTCCCTCGAATCGGTCAACGTCTTTGATCAGTCCGGCGAACAGGTAGCCACCAACTCGCCCTACACGCGCTTTACCGTCAGCGACGATCCCGAGGATCAGTCCTACGAGTTCAACAAGCTGCTGCTCGGCGTGGACAGCCTCGTGCAGGAAGCCCAGCCCGACGATGTATCCGGCGATTTCCACCAGTACATCGGCGTCACCATGCGCGACGAGCAGAACAACCCCAACGGCTTTGTGCAGATCTCCGTCATCCCCTCGCGCCTTGAGGTGACCGAGGAAAACATGGAGATCGGCAACATCCTCTCCGGCATCCGCATGGGCAACGGCGGCGTGGTCTTTGCAGTCAACAAGGAAGACGGCGCCATCGCCTACCATCCCAACAGCCGCTACATCGGCCGCGACGCCTACGCCTACGGCATCACTGAGGATGCGATGGTGGACGGCTACACCGGCTACGTCACCTTCGCGGGCACCCGCCACTTCGCCTCCGCACTGGAAACGGACCACTACATCGTCTTCGCCGCCGTGCCCGAGACCAACATCGGCACCGCCCGTCTGCCCGTGACGCTGATGGCTGGCGCGGCCAGCCTTGTGGCGCTGCTGCTGGTCATCCTCATGCTCTGCCTCTATCGCGATAAGCCCGGCAAGGCCGTACACAAGGGCAAGGAAGAAAAGAAGTACGGCAAGACCATGGTGGATGTGGTCATGCCGGATGGCTCGGTGAAAAAGACCGAATCCGCCGCCAGCCGCTGGCGCAACTCCTTCATCGGCTGGGCGGACAAGACGCCGGAGCAGAAACTCTTCAGCGTGCTGCGCGGCCTGCTGGGCGTCTTCGCGGTGGTCATCTGCCTTGCGGTGCTGATGCGCGATCAGTTCTTTGACGAGAGTTCCGTATTCCTCTTTGTGCTCAACGGGGAATGGGCGCACGGCCTCAACATCTTCGCCGTCACCGGCAGCCTGCTCATCATCTGCGTGGCCAGCGTCGTCACCATGATCGTGCAGCGCCTGCTCACCATCATGGCCCGCACCTTCGGGGCCAAGGGTGAGACGGTCTGCCGCCTGCTCAAGAGCCTTGTCAAGTACATCTCCGTCATCGCCATGCTCTACTTCTGCCTGGCGCTGCTCGGCATCGACACCGCAACGCTGCTGGCCTCGGCCGGTATCCTCACCCTGATCGTCGGCCTCGGCGCGCAGACGCTGGTTTCCGACATCCTCGCCGGCCTGTTCATCATCTTCGAGGGCGAGTTCCAGGTCGGCGACATCGTCACCATCGGCGACTGGACCGGCACTGTGGTGGAGATCGGCGTACGCACCACCAAGATCCAGGATGGCAACCAGAACATCAAGGTCATCAGCAACAGCAATGTCAGCGGCGTCATCAACAAGACGAGAGACTACTCCTTCAGCAGCGTCGATCTGGGCATCGAGTACAGCGAATCGCTGGAGCGCGTGGAGAACATCCTTCAGAAGGAGTTCCCCAACATCCGCAAGCACCTGCCCAACATCATCGACGGCCCCTTCTACAAGGGCGTGGTCGCGCTGGCGGACAACAGCGTCATCCTGCGCATCGTTGCGCTGTGTACCGAGGCCAACCGTGGGCAGATGGACCGGGACCTCAACCGAGAGATCAAGCTCATCTGCGACAAGTACGACATCAACATCCCCTTCCCGCAGATCGTCGTCAACCAGCCCACGGTCATCAAGCAGGCCAGCGAGTGGGAGAAGGAACAGGCGCGCAGGTTTACCGAGGAACAGCGCGAGCTGTCTGCCAACATCATGAACGAGGACGAAGAAGACCGCTAAACGACCTGCGCCCCCGGAGGGCGTCGTCTCTCCGGGGCTTTTTCGCAGAAAAACGGCGGACGGCTCACATGGCCGTCCGCCAAACTGTTTTTTCGCCTTACAGCTTCCAGATCTTCTCCGCGTAGTCCTGCACGGAGCGGTCGGAGGAGAACTTGCCGGCGCAGGCGATGTTGCGCAGGCACTTGAGGGCGTAGCCCTTCGCGTCCTCGCGGTAATCGCGCATGGCGCGCAGCCGCGCCTCCTGATAGGGCATGAAGTCCTTGAGGACGAAGTAGTGATCCGGCGCGTGCCAGCTCGCCCCGTCCAACAGCGACGCGCGCAGTTCGCTCAGGGAGCCCTCGCGCCCCGCTTCCACGCCCTCCGGCTCGCCAAAGAGCGTCAGCGCGTCCACGGCGCGGCGGATGCGCGGGTTTTCCTCGTAGATCGCGCGCGGGTTATAGCCATGCAGATCGCGCAATTCCTCCACCGTCGCGCCGAAGATGTAGTTGTTCTCTGCCCCGGCTTCCTGTACGATCTCCACGTTGGCGCCGTCGTAGGTGCCGATGGTGGGCGCGCCGTTGAGCATCAGTTTCATGTTGCCGGTGCCGCTGGCCTCGGTGCCGGCGGGGGAGATCTGCTCGGAGAGGTCGGCGGCGGGGATGATCTTCTCCGCCACGGAGCAGTTGTAGTTCTTAACGAACACCACCTGCATCACCCTGCGCGCCTCTTCGTCGGCGTTGATCATTTCCGCCAGACGGTTGATGAAGTAGATGATGGCCTTGGCGCGCGCGTAGCCGGGCGCGGACTTGGCACCGAAGATGAAGGCCGTGGGCGTGAAGTCCGGCAGGTTTCCCGCCTTGTACTCGCAGTAGAGGTCGTAGATGGACAAAGCGTTCATCAGTTGCCGCTTGTACTCGTGCAGGCGCTTGATCTGCACGTCGAACATGAAGTCCGGATTGAGCTCCACGCCGTCGTGCCTGCGCACGAACCGGGAAAGCTGCTCCTTTTTCAGCCGCTTGACGGCCATGAACTCGTCCGCCATGCCCTCGATGTGCGGCGCGAGCGCCTTGAGCGCGGTCAGGTCGGTGGCAAAGCCCGTGCCGATGCGCCCGGCGATGAGCCGGGAAAGTTCCGGGTCGCACAAAAGCAGCCAGCGCCGCTGCGTCACGCCGTTGGTGACGTTGGTGAAGCGGTCGGGATAGAGTTCGTAGAAGCGGCGGAACACCGTGCGCTTGAGAAGTTCGGAGTGGATCTCCGCCACGCCGTTGACTGCGTGCGTGGCGTACACAGACAGCCGCGCCATGTGCGCCTGCCCGTTTTCGACGATGGCCAGACCGCTTGCGTCCACGCCGCGCCCGGCAAGTTCCTTGCGGAACGCCTCGTCGATGCGGACGATGATGCGGGCAATCTCCGGCGCGACGCTGCGCAGAAGTTCCACGTCCCACTTTTCCAGCGCCTCCTGCATCACCGTGTGGTTGGTGTAGGCAAACACGCGCCGGGCGATCTCCAGCGCCTTGGCAAAGCGCACGCCGCGCTTATTCAGCAGGCGGATCAGTTCGGGGATGGCCATGGCCGGATGCGTGTCGTTGAGTTGCACGGCGATGGCGGAGGGCAATTCCTCCAGAGGCTTGCCGGATTTGTCGAATTGCCGGAGGATATCCTGCAAACTGGCGCTGACCAGCATGTACTGCTGCTTGATGCGCATCTGCTTGCCGGCGCGCAGCGTGTCGTTGGGGTAGAGCACCTTGGTGATGTCCTCGGCGCGGTTCTTCATCGCCGAAGCCTGTGCGTACTTCTGCTCGTTGAAAAGGCGGAAGTTGAGTTCCTCCTCGCTCTCGGCCTGCCAGAGCCGCAGCGTGCCGATGTTGTGCCCGCCCAGACCGATCACCGGCATGTCGTAGGGCACGGCCACCACCTCGCCTGTGCGCATCGGCACGGTGACGGCAAGGTCGTCGCGGCGCACGCTCCAGGCGTCGCCCCACTTCGTCCAGTCGTCCGGGGCCTCCACCTGGCGGCAGTTCTCAAACGTCTGGCGGAAAAGGCCAAACTTGTAGCGCAGCCCGTAGCCGTCCAGCGGGATGTCGTGCGTGGCGGCGCTGTCGAGGAAACAGGCCGCCAGACGGCCCAGGCCGCCGTTGCCCAGCGCCATGTCCTCCACGTCCTCAAGGGAATTGAGGTCAACGCCCTTTTCGGAAAGCAGCTCGCGCACTTCCTCCAGAACGCCCATGGCCAGCAGGTTGTTAAACACCATCCTGCCCACCAGATACTCCGCCGAGAGGTAGAAGGCGCGGCGGCTGGCGGCGTGACGGCGCTCGCTGGCCGCCCAGTTGGGGGCCAACTCCACCATGCAGGCCTGCGCCAGCGCCTCGTGCAGTTGTTTGGGCGAGGCGTCGCTAAGCGTGCAGCGCGCCTCCTTGAGCAATATCTTTTCCGTGCTTAGAATCAGTTCACGTGCGTTCAATCGTCATTCCTCCTTTGCGGGTCACTTGCCCGCCATGCGGCCGGTGCGCTCGTTGAGGGCGCGGATGTGCGCGGCCAGCGCGTCGCTCGCCGCGCCGGGGCGCATGCGCCACAGCCAGTTGCCGCCCACCGTGCCGGGGAAATTCATCCGCGCCTCGCCGCCCAGATGCAAAAAGTCCTGCATGGGCACGATGGCCGTCTCCGCTGCGGAGGCAAAGACGCATTCGATCATCGCCTCGCAGATGTTTTCCGCCGGGGGAAGCGTCTTGCGCGCCAGTTCCTTCACCGGTTCCGCCGCCTTGTCCCACCAGCCCTGCACGGTGTCGTTGTCGTGCGTGCCGGTGTAGGCGACGCAGTTTTTGACGATGTTGCCGGGGAAGTGGGGGTTTGCCTGATCGGAATCGAAGCCGAACTCGATCACCTTCATGCCGGGATAGCCGAAATGGTCGATGAGTTTGCGCACGCGCGGCCCGACCTCGCCCAAGTCCTCGGCGACGATCTTCAGGTCCGGCAGCGCCTTCTCCACGCGCTTGAACAGCGCCTTGCCCGGAGACTTGACCCACTTGCCCTCGCGGGCGGTGGGGCAGGAGGCGGGAATGGAGTAGTAGTTGGCAAAGCCGATGAAGTGGTCGATGCGCAGCCAGTCGAACATCGCCCCCGCCGAATGCAGGCGGCGCAGCCACCAGCGGAACCGGTCGCGGCGCATCTTCTTCCAGTCGTAGAGGGGATTGCCCCAGCGCTGCCCGTCGGCGCAGAAGTAATCCGGCGGCACGCCGGCCACGCGCAGGGGGGTAAAGTCCTTTTTGTCCAGCTGGAAAAGCTCCGGCTCCGCCCAGGTGTCGGCGGAATCCTCGGCCACGTAGATGGGCATGTCGCCAAAGAGGGCGATGCCCTTTGCGTGTACGTAATCCTTCAGCGCCTGCCACTGGCGGAAGAACAGCCACTGGCAGTAGCGGTAAAAGTCGGCGCTCTCCTGAAAGGGCGCGGCGTCCACGCGCCGCACGTCCTGATATTCCTTTGGCCACTTCGTCCACATGGCCCCGCCGCAGGCATCCTTGATGGCGGCGTAGAGGGCGTAGGTATCCAGCCAGTTGACGTTTTTCTTGCCGTCCGGCGACCACGCCTGCCGCGCGGAAAATTCGCGCACATCCTCCTTAACGCGCGCAAACGACTGCTGAAAGGACAGGCGCAAGAGCGCCTCCTTGCGCGCGCGCACATTGGGGAAGTCCACGCGGTCGGGATCGGAAGCGGGGTCGGGCAGTTCCGCGTCGAGCAGCCCTTCCTCGCGCAACAGTTCCAGGTCGATGAGCATCGGGTTGCCCGCGTGCGTCGAGCCGGACTGGTAGGGCGATTCGCCGTATCCCGTCGGCCCGATGGGCAGCATCTGCCACACGCGCAGTCCCGCTTTTTCCATGAAATCGGCAAAGGCGTAAGCCTCCTTGCCCAGCGTGCCCACGCCGCCGGGGGAGGGCAGAGAGGTCATGTGCATCAGCACGCCGCTTTGGCGCATGCAGATCGCCTCCATATCAAGCGTTCGCACCCATTATACACCGCCGCAAAGCATTTTGAAAGGGAAATTTCAGGAAGAAAAGGTCAAAGAAACAGCGCCTTCCCGCCCGTTTTCGTGGCGGGAAGGTTAAGTGTTGCCTTGGGATGAAGAAAAGAGCGCGCTCACAGCGCTTTGGGCTCGTTGAAGTACTGATAAAAGCGCTCGACAGGAAAGTCGTCCTCCAGATCGACGACGGTATAGCGGTTCTCGTCCAGCGTTTTTTCGCCGGTGTAGCGCAGGTAGTCTTCCACCAGCCGCCGGTCGATGGCCACCTTGCCCCGCCCCGCCCAGTGGCGGTCGCAGCCGTTTTTCTTCAGCCGCGAAACCCAGTAGCGCTGCCCGGTTTCCACGTCCGCCCAGCGGTCCGCGTACCATTTTTGCAGCGCGAGGCCGTTGAAGTAGAGCGTCCGGCCGCTCTTGGAGAGCTTTACCCGGCCGATCCACGCCGGCCCGTCGTCAGCATAGCCGCTCTTCAGTTCGATATAGCGCACGTTGTCCAGCATGTCAGGAACCTCCCAAAAGCGGCGCGACAGAACTTCCGCCGCGCCGCAGACAGGGTCAGAATTCGTATTTGAGCACCGGGTTGCGCGCTGCCTTTACCTCGTCCGGCCGCCCGATGGGGGTGGTCACGGGGCAGGCGTGCAGCGTTTCGGGGGCGGTATGCGCCTCCTTAAGGATGTCCAGCATCGCCTTGGCGCATTCGTCCAGCGTTTCGCGCGATTCCGTCTCCGTGGGTTCGAGCATCAGCGCCTCGTGGACGATGAGGGGGAAGTACATCGTCGGCGGATGGATGCCGCGGTCGATCATCGCCTTGGCCACGTCCAGCGCGCTCACGCCCGTCTCGTGCTTGAGCTTTTCCAGCGTCAGAACGAACTCGTGCATGCAAATGCCCGGCACGGCGGCCTCGTAGCCGCCCTCCACCAGCGCGTGCATCAGGTAATTGGCGTTGAGCACCGCGCCCGTGGCGGCCTCAGGGACGCCCTCCGCGCCCAGCGAGAGCATGTAGCACAGCGCCTTGACCACCACGCCGAAGTTGCCGTAGAACTCCTTGACGCGGCCCACGGACTTTTTCGGTCGCTCGAAGCGGTAGTTCCCCGCTTCGCCCACGACCTGTCCGTCGGGCAGAAAGTCGCGCAAAAGCGCCTTCACGCCCACCGCGCCGCTGCCGGGGCCGCCGCCGCCGTGGGGCGTGGCGAAGGTCTTGTGCAAATTGAGATGCACCACGTCAAAGCCCATGTCGCCGGGGCGGGCGATGCCCATGACGGCGTTGAGGTTGGCGCCGTCGTAGTAGCAGAGGCCGCCGGCTTCGTGGACGACCTTGGTGATCTCCAGTATGTTCTCGTCAAAGATGCCCAGCGTGTTGGGGTTGGTGAGCATCAGCCCCGCCGTGTCCGCGCCGGCGAGCGCGCGCAGCGCCTCCACATCCACGCGGCCGTTGGCCGTCGAGGGCACGGACACCACTTCAAAGCCCGCCATCGTCGCCGAAGCCGGGTTGGTGCCGTGGGCGGCGTCGGGCACGAGTATCTTTGTGCGGGCAAGGTCGCCGCGGTCGTGGTGATAGGCCTTGATGAGCAACAGCCCGAGGAACTCGCCGTGCGCGCCGGCGGCGGGCTGGAAGGTCACCGCGTCCATGCCGGTGATCTCCTTCAGCGACGCCTCCGCGCGGGCGTAGACTTCCAGGCAGCCCTGCGCGTCCTTTGCGTCCTGCAATGGATGCACGCCGGTAAAGCCGTCAAGCGCCGCCATCTGTTCGTCGATCTTGGGATTGTACTTCATCGTGCAGGAGCCGAGCGGGTAAAAACCGTCGCACACGCCGTGGGCGCGCTTTTCCAGCGCCCGGTAGTGGCGGCAGAGGTCGCCCTCGGCCATCTGCGGAAGCCGCAGCGCCTTTTCGCGCGCAAGCCCCGCTTCCAGCGGGCAGTCCGGCACGTCCAGCGGCGGCAGTATGTCCATGCCGCGCCCGGGAACGCTCTTTTCAAACAACAGCTTCATGCCAGCACCTCCCCGATGGCCGCGATCAGTTCGTCGATGTCGGCCCTGCTGTTCATCTCCGTGGCGCACCACAGTATGCCCCCGTCCACCGGCAGCCCGGCGAGTATGCCCTTCTCCGCCAGCGCCGAAACCAGTTCATCCTTGCCTGCCGGGCAGGCGGTGACGAATTCGTGGAAGAACGGCCCCTCGTGCAGGGGCGCGAAGCCGATTCTGGCAAGCTCCCCGCGCAGATACGCGGCCTTGGCGTGGCACTGGCGCGCCACTTCGCGCAGGCCCGTCTCGCCCATCGCCGCCATGTACACGGCGGCGGTCATCGCGCACAGCGCCTGATTGGAACAGATGTTCGAAGAAGCCTTTTCGCGGCGGATGTGCTGCTCGCGCGCCTGCAGGGTCAGCACAAAGGCACGCTCGCCGCGATCGTCCGTGGTTTCGCCGACGATGCGGCCCGGCAGTTTGCGCATCAGCGCCTTGGTGGTGGCCATAAAGCCCAAATACGGCCCGCCAAAGGAGAGCGGCATGCCCAGCGGCTGCCCTTCGCCCACGGCCACGTCCGCGCCGACCTCGCCGGGCGTTTTGTAAAGCGCGCAGGCGATGGGGTTGACGCTCAAGATGAACTTGGAACGGTTTTCGTGGACGATCTTTGCGACGGTTTCCCCGTCCTCGACGAGGCCAAAATAGTTGGGCGACTGCAACAGCACGCAGGCCACGTCCTTGTTAAGCAGGGAAGCAAGCGCTTCCATGTCCGTGCGCCCGTCCTTCAGCGGAATGGTTCGAATCTCCACATCCGCGCCGAAGGCGTAGGTGCGCGCCGTCTCCAAAGTCATCGGGTGCACGCCCTCGGAGATGAGTGCCACGCGGCGCTTTGCGTCCACCAACATGTTCACGGCCTCGGCGGCGGCGGTGGCCCCGTCGTAGACCGAGGCGTTGGAAACGTCCATGCCGGTCAGTTCGCAGATCATCGTCTGGTATTCAAAGATGGACTGCAACACGCCCTGACTCATCTCCGCCTGATAGGGCGTGTAGGCGGTGACGAACGTCTCCTTGGAGGTCACCGCGCCGACCACGGCGGGTATGTAGTGGTTGTACGCGCCCGCGCCGCGGAAGATGGAGCGGTAGACGCGGTTCTTCGCCGCCACGCCGCGCATCTCGCGAAAGAGCGCCAGTTCTGAAAGCCCCGGCTCGAGGTCGAGTTTTTTGACGCGCAACGCCTCCGGCACGGAGGCAAACAGTTCCTCCGGCTTTTCAAGGCCGATGGCGCGCAGCATTTCCGCGCGCTCGGAGCGCGTGGAGGGGATGTATCCGCCCATTTTACGCCTCCTCGGTGGCGCAGAAGGCCTCGTAGGCCGCCGCGTCGAGCAATTCCTCGCGGTCGGAAATATCGCTGACCTCGAAGATCCAGGCCTCGTAGGGGGATTCGTTGAGTTTTTCCGGAGCGCTCTCCAGATCATTGTTGGCAGCGGTCACCGTGCCGGTCACGGGGCTGACGATGTCGGCCACGGCCTTGACCGATTCCACGTCGCAGGCCGCCTCGCCGGCGGTGACGCCGTCGCCCTCGGCGGGCAGGTTGACAAAGACGATGTCGCCCAGGCTGTTCTGGGCAAAGTCGGTGATGCCGACGCGGGCGGTCGTCTCGCCCGTGAACTGCACCCATTCGTGGGATTTGGTGTAGAGAAGCTCCGCGGGAACATGCGCCATGGATGATTCCTCCTTAAAATATCGTTTTGTCCGTCACTTCGCGCGCTTGTAGAACGGCAGCGGCACGATCTCCGCGCCCACGCGCCGCCCGCGCACGTCTACCTCCACCGTTGTGCCGACCTGCGTATGTTTGCTGTCCACCAGCGCCATGGCGTAGGCACCGCCCAGATACGGCAGATGCGTGCCGCTGGTGGTCGCGCCGATCTTCTCCGCGCCGATGTACACATCCTGCCCCTCGCGGACGATGCCCCTGCCCGTCACCTTGAGACCGACGCGGGCGCGGGGCGTGCCGCGCTCGAGCATGGCCGCGCGGCCGACAAATTCGTGTTCCGGCTTCACCGCCCAGCCAAGCCCGGCCTCGAGGGGGGATATATCGTCGGTCATCTCGTGGCCGTAGAGGGGCATGGCGGCCTCGAGGCGCAGCGTGTCGCGCGCGCCCAGACCGCACGGCTCGGCCCCGGCCTTTAACAGCGCGCGGAAGAGCGTTTCCGCGTCCTCCGGCCGGCAGTAGAGTTCATAGCCCCACTCACCGGTGTAACCCGTGCGCGAGAGCATGCACTTAACGTTCGCCACCTCCACCTCGGGCACGAAGTGGTAATACTTTTTCGGCAGCGCCTCCTCGGGCAAAAAGCCCAGCAAAAGTTCCTTGGACTTCGGTCCCTGCAGCGCCAATTGCGCCCACGCGTCGGAGACGTCCGTCATCACTGCGTCCCCCAGGAGATGCGCGCGCATCCAGTTTACGTCCTTTTCGCGGTTGGCGGCGTTGACCACGGCCATGTAGTGCGCATCGTCAAAGCGGCACACCACCAGATCGTCGACGATGCCGCCTTCCTCGTTGAGCATCGGCGAATAGCGCACCTGCCCGTCCACCATGCCGGTCATGTCGTTGGCCATCAGGTGATTGAGCGCCTTTAGCGCCCCCGCGCCCTCAAAGAGCACCTCGCCCATGTGCGATACGTCGAACAGACCCACGCCCTCGCGCACGGCCATGTGCTCATGGATGACGCCCTTGGGATACTGCACCGGCAAAAGATAGCCCGCGAAGGGCACGATGCGCCCGCCCAGTTCCACGTGCAGATCATACAGCGGCGTCTTGCGTTCCATCGGCATCCCCCTTTCAAGATGTATAAAAAATCAGAGGCGCGTCAACACAGCGCGCCTCTGTTCCAGACCTGAAAGATTCTCCCGCAGGATTGCTTCTTCGGTGCCGCAAGCGGCTTTCCAGAGTCTCGTCCGGTGCCGGTCCTTTTGCCTGAGAGTTGTCTGCGCATTCCCCTTCGGCGCCGCCAAAGCGGTCTCTCCCGGAACCATCGTTCGAATGATTATGAAGTTTTGCCTCTACCCATATTTTAACGGAAGGAAACGGGGCTGTCAAGGCCCAAATTGCCCCGGTTTCAGAAAGCTGTCACGCGCTTCTAATCCCCCTCTAATCTCCCGGCATTGCCCTTTAATCTTTGTGGTATACTATATACGCGTCGGCAGGACAGAAAGGGGAAAACGAACATGACCAACTATGAAATGGTAGAACTGCTGCGCCAGAAGGCCAACGTCAGCTACGAGGAAGCCAAGGCCGCGCTGGAAGCGTCGGATTGGGATCTCCTGGACGCCATCGTGCTTTTGGAGCGTGAAGGCAAGGTGCCGGAGAACGACGCCCGCTTCTCCACCAGAGCGGAGGAGGAGAAGAAGGAAGAAAACAAAAAGAAAAAGGAGCGCGACGGCGCCTTCAGGGACGGGGCGCGCACCGTGGGCGGCATCTTCCGCCGCATGCTCAACTACGGCAACCGCAACTACATCGTCGCCTCGCGCGACGGCAAGGAGGTCGTCTCCCTGCCGCTGACAGCCTTTGTGCTTCTGTTGCTGATCCCGCCCATCACCATCTGGCTGATGCTGGTACTCATGATCATCGGCCTCTTCTTCGGCCTGCGCTACTCGCTGCGCGGCGACCATCCCACCAATGAGAAGGTCAACGAGTACATACACAAGGCCGAGGACGCCGCCGAGCGCGTCAAGGAGAGCTGGCAGGAAAAGGACGAGGATACGTCGAAGTAAACAATGGTTTCCCGGCCGCGGCGTGTGGAGCGTCGCGGCCCGGGAAAGTGCTTTGGGGAGGGAAGGGCGATGGAGGAAAAGATACTCATCGTCGAGGACGAGGAAAAGCTGGCCCGCTT
>CAMMGP010000012.1 GCA_946496415.1 uncultured Clostridia bacterium
TGGGGTAAAAAAACTCCCTACCAGCTTTGTATCAAAAACTGGTAGGGATGGTGGCGCACCCGGCGGGATTTGAACCCACGGTCTTTCGAGTCGGAGTCGAACACTTTATCCGCTAAGCTACGGGTGCATGGCGATTTAGCCTTTGTATTATAGCACGTCGGACGGTTTTTTGCAAGGGGTTTTGCAAAGAGGGCGTGAACCCCGTCCCACGCCGGCGCATGGAGGGACAACGCGGGCCTCCCGCCGCGGCGACGTTCCGCGAGGGAGGCCCGCTTTACCCCATGGGCGCGCGGCTTAGTCCAGTTCCAGCGCGCCGGTGTAGAGCTGATAGTAGGTGCCCTTGAGTTTGAGCAGGTCGTCGTGCGTGCCGCGCTCGATGATGCGGCCGTGGTCCAGCACCATGATGGCGTTGGAGTTGCGCACGGTAGAGAGGCGGTGGGCGATGACGAACACGGTGCGGCCCTTCATCAGCGCGTCCATGCCCTTTTGCACCAGCGCCTCGGTGCGGGTGTCGATGGAGGAGGTGGCCTCGTCGAGGATCATCACCGGCGGGTCGGCCACGGCCGCGCGGGCGATGGCCAGCAGCTGCCGCTGGCCCTGGCTGAGGTTGGCGCCGTTGCCCTGCAGCTTCGTGTCGTAGCCCTCGGGCAAGCGGCGGATGAAGTCGTCTGCGCCGGCCAGCTTGGCGGCGGCGACGCATTCTTCATCGGTGGCGTCCAGCTTGCCGTAGCGTATGTTCTCCATCACCGTGCCGGTGAAGAGGTTGGTGTCCTGCAAGACGATGCCCAGCGAGTGGCGCAGATCGGCCTTCTTGATCTTGTTGATGTTGATGCCGTCGTAGCGGATCTTGCCATCGTTGATATCGTAGAAGCGGTTGATGAGGTTGGTGATGGTGGTCTTGCCCGCGCCGGTGGAGCCGACGAAGGCCAGCTTCTGTCCGGGCTTGGCGTAGAGGGAGATGTTGTGCAACACCGTCTTTTCCGGCGTGTAGCCGAAGTTGACGTCGAAGAAGCGCACGTCGCCCATCAGGCGAGTGTAGGTGAGCGTGCCGTCGTGGTGGGGATGCTTCCACGCCCACACGCCTGTGCGCTCGCTGCACTCCTCGATGGTGCCGTCCTTGTTCTCCCGGGCGTTGACCAGCGTCACATAGCCCTCATCCGTCTCCGGCTGTTCATCCAGCAGGGCAAAGAGACGGTGCGCGCCCGCCAGGCCCATGATGACCATGTTCACCTGGTTGGATACCTGGCCGATGGCGCCGGCGAACTGCTTGGTCATGTTGAGGAAGGGCACGACGATGCTGATGCCAAAGGCCATGCCGGAGATGCTGATGTTGGGGATGTCCGTCAGCATCAGAGCGCCGCCGACCAGCGCCACGATCACGTACATGACGTTGCCGATGTTGCCCAGAAGCGGCATCAGCACGTTGGCGAAGCGGTTGCCGTTGCGGGCGTTGTAGAAGATCTCGCCGTTGACCTTGTCAAAGCCCTCCTTGGCCCCGTCCTCATGGCAGAAGACCTTGACCACCTTCTGGCCGGTCATCATCTCTTCCATGAAGGCCTCGGCCTTGGCCAGCGTCACCTGCTGGCGCAGGAAGTACTTGGAGGAATGGCTGGTGATGTAGCGCGCCGCGAAGGTCATACACACCACGCCTGCCACCACGATCAGGCCGAGGATGACGCTGTAATACATCATGATGCAGAAGATGGTCAGAAGCGTCACGCCGGAGATGAGCATCTGCGGCAGGCTCTGGCTGATCATCTGGCGCAGGGTGTCGACGTCGTTGGTGTAATAACTCATGATGTCGCCGCGGCCGTTGGTGTCGAAGTAGCGGATGGGCAGATCCTGCATGTGGTCGAACATCTTTTCACGCATCTTCTTCAAGGAACCCTGCGTGATGATGGCCATCATCTGCGTATAGAGGAAACCGGCGATGAGGCTGACCACGTACATGGTCACAAGAATGGCCACCAAGCCAAAGATCTTGCCGGAAACGGAGGCCCAGTCGCCGCTCTTGTAGGTATCGTCGACGATGGCGATGATGTTCTGCATGAAGATGGCCGGCGTGGCGCTGACGATGGCGTTGATGAGTATACACACCAGCGTCACCGGCAGAAGCACGGGATAGAACTCAAACAGCGTGCGCAACAGGCGGCGCAGAACGCCCTTGGGCGCGCGCTGGCCGCGGGCCGTGGTCTTGCGCGGCTGGGAAGCGGCCTTTTCCTTATTCTGCATCCTGATCACCTGCCTTGTTCTGGGTCGTATAGACTTCGCGGTAGATGTCGCTGCTCTTGAGCAGTTCCTCGTGCGTGCCAATGGCGCTGATGCGGCCACCGTCCATGACCACGATGCGGTCGGCGTCCTGCACGGAGGCGACGCGCTGGGCGATGATGATCTTGGTCGTCTCGGGGATGAACTCGCGGAAGCCCTCGCGGATGAGCGCGTCCGTGCGCGTGTCCACGGCGCTGGTGGAGTCGTCGAGGATGAGTATCTTCGGCTTTTTCAGCAGCGCACGGGCGATGCACAGGCGCTGCTTCTGGCCGCCGGAGACGTTGGCGCCGCCCTGCTCGATCCAGGTGTCGTACTTGTCGGGGAACTGCTGGATAAACTCGTCCGCCTGCGCCAATTTGCAGGCTTCGAGCATCTCTTCATCGGTGGCGTTGGGGTTGCCCCAGCGCAGGTTGTCCTTGATGGTGCCGGAGAAGAGCACGTTCTTTTGCAGCACCATGGCCACGCTGTTGCGCAGCGCTTCCAGATCGTACTTGCGCACGTCCACGCCGCCGACCCTGACGTCGCCCTCGGTCACGTCGTAAAGGCGGGGGATGAGCTGCACCAGCGTCGATTTGGACGAGCCCGTGCCGCCGAGGATGCCGATGACCTCGCCGGAGCGTATGTGCAGATCCACGTCCGAAAGCGCCATTCGCTCGGCCTTTTTGGAGTACTTGAAGCTTACGTCGTCAAAGTCGATGGAGCCGTCCTTGACCTCGGTGATGGCGTTCTCGGGGCTGACGAGGTTGCTCTTTTCGTTGAGCACCTCGACGATGCGCTCCATGGATTCCAGCGACATGGTGATCATCACGAACACCATCGAGAGCATCATCAGGCTCATGAGGATCTGGAAGCTGTAGGTAACGATGGCGGACATCTGGCCCACGGCGATGTCCACGCCCCGGCCGGTGATGACGGTGTAGGAACCAAAGGTCAAAACGAAGACCATGCCGGCGTAGACGCAGAACTGCATCATCGGGTTGTTGAAGGCCATGATGCGCTCGGCGCGGGTGAAGTCCTTGCACACGTCCTCCGCGGCGGCGGCGAACTTCTGCTTTTCATAGTCCTCGCGCACGTAACTCTTGACCACGCGCATGGCCTGCACATTTTCCTGCACCGAATCGTTGAGCGCGTCGTACTTGCGGAACACGCGGCGGAAGATGGGCATGGCCTTGCGGATGACCATGATGAGGCCAAAGGTCAGAAGCGGGATGGTCACCAGGAAGATCAGCGCCAGCCGTCCGCCCATGACAAAGCCCATGATGAAGGAGAAGATCAGCATCAAAGGCCCGCGGATGGCCACGCGGATGATCATCATAAACGACATCTGCACGTTGAAGATGTCCGTGGTCATGCGCGTCACCAGGCTGGAGACGGAGAACTTGTCGATGTTCTCAAAGGAATAATCCTGTATGCGGTAGAACATGTCCTGCCGCAGGTTGCGGGCAAAGCCCGTGGAAGCCGTGGCGCAGGTGTTGCCGGCGGCCACGCCGAACACCAGAGACAAAACGGCCATTACCAGCAGCTGCACGCCATAGCGGATGATGACGTCCATACCGCATCCCGCCTGCATCTCGTTGACCAGCTTGGCGATGGTGAAGGGGATGATACATTCGAGAATGACCTCCACCGTGACCAGCAGCGGCGTGATGATCGCCGGTTTCTTGAACTCGCGGATGCTGCGAGCAAGCGTCTTTACCATGTAAGACATTCCTCCTTCGGTCGTGTCCTTGGGGCGCACATGCGCCCTGCCCGTCAAGGGAACGGGCGTTTACTCGTCCAGATTGGCCGCCATCTGCGCGGCCACCTCTTTGAAGGCGTCAAGCTGTGACGGCGTCAGCCCCTGCGTCAGGCGCTCGTCCACCCGCCGTAGGCATTCCCGCACCCGCTCGTCCATCTCGATGGCCTTCTGCGTGGGAATGAGGCACTTCAGCCGTCCGTCGTCTTCCACGCTGTCGCGGCGGATCAGGCCGTCGCGCTCCATCTGCTGGAGCATGCCCGTCACCGTGGAGCGGCTGACGCCGAACACGCCCTCCACGTCGCGCTGATACACCGGCCCTTCCTCGCTCTTGACCAGTATGTAGTGCAGCGCGTGGCCTTGGATGCCCGTCAGTCCCAGCGTTTGCACCTCCGCGTTGACGCGCTTGCGCAGCTTGTGGAACAGCAGGCTGATCCAGCCGCCAAAGTCCTTTTCCACGCCGTTTCCTCCCTTCCGCGCCCCATGGGGGATATTGTTCGGAAGCAAACAATATTCTAGCGCGCCGACAAACGGTTGTCGTGCAATTTTTGGCGGTTTTTTTGTGAAACTCTGGTGAAAATCGCGCCGGAAACAAACGCATTCTTCTACCACTGCGCGCTGGGGAAATCAATTTGACGCGTTTTCTCGGATAAGGCCCCGATCAGCATCGACAAAGGCGCTCAGATAGTTCGTGCTATTGTTAATTAAGTTGACAGAAATTGTTATTTTTGGTATAATGCGGCGACGCCAATTTTCGTTTGCGCCCGTTTCGGAAGAAGCCGCGGCGCTGTCGAAGCGTGCACGTTTGATGGGAGAAGGGAAAGCATATGGCAGAACGCATCTACCTCGCCCACTTGGCCAAGGATGGCCGAAAGCAGACCGTACAGGAACACCTGCGGGGAACGGCGGAAAAGTGCTCGGACTTTGCCGGCAGTTTTGGGGCGGAAAAACAGGGAGAACTGGCCGGGCTGACCCACGACGCGGGGAAATCCACCGCCGGTTTCCAGCGCCGAATCTTGCAAGACGGCCCCAGAGTGGACCACTCCACCGCCGGGGCATTCGAGTGCATGAAACGGGGACAACTCTTCGCCGCTTTCGCCGTGGCGGGGCATCACGGAGGGCTGCCCGACGGCGGCGGCCGGGGCGACGGGCCGGATGCCGGCACCTTTTTCGGGCGCATAAAGCGCGCCGCCGAGGGCGGATTGGAAAACTACGACGCCTGGCAGGAGGGGTTGACGCTGCCCGATATGGCCGTGCCGCCGGACTACGCGACAAAGGATAGGCTGGCGGGGATGTTTTTCACCCGCATGCTGTTTTCCTGTCTGGTGGACGCGGACTATGCTGATACCGCGGCGTTCATGGATGGGCGGCCCCCGCGCTTTGAGAACGCGGACGGCATGGAAACGCTCTGGGCGCGTTTGCAAGCCTATATCTCCGCCTGGTTTCCGCCCCGGGGAGAACTCAACGCCCGGCGCTGTGCCATTCTGGAAACGTGCATGCGCGAGGGGCAGCGGCGCGCGCCCGGGCTTTACACGCTGACAGTGCCCACGGGCGGAGGCAAGACGGTCGCCTCCCTGGCCTTTGCGCTGGCGCAGGCGAAGTCGCGAGGGCTCAAGCGGGTGGTGTACGTCATCCCCTACACGTCCATCATCGAGCAGACCGCCGCGACTTTCCGCAAGATCCTCGGGAAAAACAACGTATTGGAGCACCATTCCGGCGCGGCTTTCGACCTGGAGGAAAATGAGGCTTCCACCGCGGAAACAGAGCGCTTCACGCGGGCGAGCGAAACCTGGGATGCGCCCGTGGTGGTAACCACGGCGGTGCAGTTTTTCGAGTCGCTTTTCTCCTGCAAACCCTCTCGGTGCCGCAAGCTTCACAACCTTGCCCAAAGCGCCATCATCTTCGATGAAGCGCAAATGTTGCCCCTGCCCTATCTGCGTCCCTGCGTCTGGGCCATCGTTCAACTGGCGCGGTATTACGGCGTCTCCGCCGTGCTTTGCACCGCGACGCAGCCGGCGCTGGGCCCTATCATCCGCGCGTTCGCCCCGGAACTTTCGCAGGAGGAACTTTGCCCCATGGCGGCGGCGGATTGGGACGCCTTCTGCCGCGTGACCTTTCGACGGGCGGGCCGACGGACATGGGCGGAACTGGCTGGGGAACTGCAGGCGCGCGAGCAGGCGCTGTGCGTGGTCAATACGCGCAAGGCCGCCCGGGACGTATTCGAAAAACTCTCCGGAGAGGGCAACTTCCATCTGTCCACGCTGATGATCCCTGCCCATCGCCGCGCGGTGCTGGACGAGGCGCGCCGCCGGTTGCGCGAGGGGTTGCCCTGCCGCGTCGTCTCCACCTCGTTGATCGAAGCCGGGGTGGACGTGGACTTCCCGGCGGTCTACCGCGAGGAGGCGGGGCTGGATTCGCTATTGCAGGCCGCGGGACGATGCAATCGCGAAGGAAAACGCAAACCGGAAGAAAGCGTCGTCACGCTCTTCCAAGGGGAAGGGCGCCCGCCGCGCCTTTTCGAAACTGCCATCGGCGCGGGGCGGATGGTGTTGGAGCGCTTCGAGGACATCGGCTCCCGCGAGGCCGTCCACGCCTATTTCAGCGCCCTGCTGGATCTGAAGGGCGAGGAAGCGCAGGACATCCACGGCATACTGCCCCTGATGGAGTCGGAATTCTTTCCCTTCCGCGCCGTCTCGGAGCGCTTCCATCTCATCGACAGCCCCACGGTCACGGTGTACGTCCCCATCGGCGAGGGCAAGACGCTCGTGGAGCGCCTGCGCGACGGCGAGGGCGGGCGGGAACTTTACCGCGATTTGGGGCAATACGGCGTATCCGTCTACGCGCAGCATCTGGAAGCGCTGGATCGAGCGGGCGCGATCGCGCGGCTGGAGGACGGCTCGTTTGTGCTGGCCGACCTGACGTTGTATTCGGGCAGGACCGGGCTGGCGATGGATGTGGAGGTCGGGAAAAGTTTGTTTGTTTGAGGAAAAAGACAGGCTCAGAAGCAGCAAAATGCATGCCTCTGAGCCCACTCCTCATTTTAGTTTTCATCTAATAATATCAATTATTTCAACCCACGGGTTAACCCGACAAAACTATTTTATCAGTCTTTTGGATTTCGGTCAATAGTTTCAGCATTGTCAATTTATATCTAATAATTTCAATTAAAAGTTGACATGCGTAATTTGCTGTGATATAATATATCTGCCTCCTAAACCAGGAAGGGCGATGGTATAGCTTTCACAGCCAGCTGGGACATAGCTGGTCTTGGAGCGGTGCCCGCCCTTCCGCATAGGAAAATTCAACGTGAAAGGAGTGAATGCCATGCCGATCTCTCTGGAGGTCTGGGGCGACTATGCCCTCTTCACCCGTCCGGAGATGAAAACGGAGAGAGTGAGCTATGACGTAATGACGCCGTCGGCCGCTCGCGGATTGATCGAAGCCATCTACTGGCATCCGGGGCTGCGCTGGGTCATCGACCGCATCCACGTCTGCGCCCCAATCCGCTTTTCCAACCTGCGGCGCAACGAGGTCAAGTCCACCATCTCCGCCCGCGTCGCCCGCACCGCGATGGCGCGCGGCAGGGGCGAGTTGTACCTGTGTACATCCGACGACATACAGCAGCGAGCGGCGCTGCTTTTGCGCGACGTGCGCTACGTCATCGAGGCCCACTTCGACATCCTTCCCGAAAAGGCCGCGCCGGAGGACAACGCGGGGAAATTCCAGGACATCGCCAAGCGCCGCATCCGCAGGGGGCAATTCTACCACCAGCCCTGCTTCGGCTGCCGGGAATTCCCCGCCCAATTTCGCTGGTGCGACGAATTGCCGCCCTGCCCGGAGGAACTGCGGGGACAGACGCGCGATCTGGGCTGGATGCTCTACGACATGGACTACACCGACCCCAAGGACGTGAGGCCCCTGTTTTTCCGCGCGAAGTTGGAAAACGGCGTGCTGCACGTGCCGGCGCGGGACAGCGGGGAGGTGCGCGGATGATTTTGCAGGCGCTTACAGAGTATTACCGCGCGCTCGAACAGCAGGGAAAGATCGCCGCGCCCGGCTGGGGGCCGGTGAAGGTGTCGTTCGCCCTGTGCATCGGCGATGACGGAACGCTTCAACAGGCGGTTTCCGTACAGACAGAGCAGGTGCGAGGAAAGAAAACGGTATTGGCTCCGCGCGTCGTCTCCCTTCCCGCCCCGGTAAAGCGGACGGTGGGCGTGGCCGCCAACTTCCTCTGCGATAATTCCAGTTACATGCTCGGCGTAGACGACAAGGGCAAGCCGGAGAGGACGCGCTTGTGCTTCGAGGCCTGCAAGGCGCTGCACGAGCAGGCGCTTGATGGCGTCGACTCCCCCGCCGCCCGGGCCGTACTGGCGTTCTTCCGCGCCTGGGTGCCGGAGAAAGCCCGGGAAAATACTGCCTTGTTAGAGCACCTGGAAGAAATACTCGCGGGCGGCAACCTCGTCTTCCGCACGGAGGAAGGCTTCGTCCACGATGACCCGGCCGTGCGGCAGGCGTGGGAAGCCTACTACAACACATCCGGGGATGGGCCGCAGGGCGTCTGTTTGGTGACGGGGGAACAAGGGCCGATAGAGAGCGTCCATCCCGCCATCAAGAACGTGGCCGGCGCGCAGAGCAGCGGCGCGGCATTGGTTTCTTTCAATGCGCCCGCCTTCTGCTCTTACGGAAAGGAGCAGAACCTCAACGCGCCCACCGGGAAGTACGCCGCCTTTGCCTACACCGCCGCGCTCAACCATCTCCTCGCCGACCGGGAGCACGTCTACCGCGTGGGCGACGCCACCGTGGTCTGCTGGGCAAAGGGCGGCGGCAGCTTCTACCAGTCCCTGTTCGGTTGGGCCGCCATGGGGCAGTCCGAGCCTTCCTACGATGAAAGCGAACTGCGCGGCATGGTCAAGCGGCTGTGCCGGGGCGAGGCGGTGGATTTTCACGCGGAACGCCTCGACCCCGGGATGGATTTTTACGTTCTCGGCCTCTCGCCCAACGCCAGCCGCCTCTCGGTGCGCTTCTTCCTGCGCAATACATTTGGCGGCTTTCTGCGCAATGCCGAGGCGCATCAGGAGAGATTGAAGATCGTCCGGCCCAGTTTTGACAAGTTTGAAGGGCTCCCGCTCTGGAAACTGCTCGGCGAAACGGTGAACCAGAACACCCGCGATAAAGTTCCCGCTCCCGAACTTGCCGGCGAGGTGGTTCGCGCCATACTCACCGATGCGCGCTATCCGGCCACGCTGCTCAACGGCGCGACGCTGCGCATACGCGCCGAGCGGGAAGTCACCCGGGGCAGGGCGGCCATCCTCAAGGCGTATTATCTGAAGAATCCCCATCCCGACGTACCGAAGGAGGTTCTGACCGTGGGACTCAATGAAGGAAGCACCCATATCCCTTACACGCTTGGGCGGGTCTTCTCCGTGCTGGAGGCCATCCAAAGCGCGGCCAACCCAGGCGTCAAGACGACCATCAAAGACAAGTACTTCAATTCAGCCGCCGCCACGCCGGCCGCCATCTTTCCCCTGCTCATAAGCCTTGCGCAGAAACATCTGAAGAAACTGCGGGGGAGCAATACCGGCCTGGCCATCGCTCTGGACAAGCAGCTCACCGACCTGCTGAATCGCCTCGGCGAGAACTACCCCACCCGCATGAATCTGCCCCAGCAGGGGGCGTTCCAGTTGGGTTATTACCAGCAATTACAGGCCCGCTATCAGAAAAAGGAGGAGAACTGACATGTCCGAACCCATCAAAAACCGCTATGAATTCGTCATACTCTTCGACGTGGAAAACGGCAATCCCAACGGCGATCCCGACGCGGGCAACATGCCGCGCGTAGACCCGGAGACGGGCCTTGGCATCGTCACCGACGTCTGTCTGAAGCGCAAGATCCGCAACTATGTAGAGACAGTGAAGGAAGACGCGCCCGGCTACCGCATCTACGTAAAGGACGGCGTGCCGCTCAACCGCAGCGACAACGAAGGTTTCCTCAAGGCCGGTATCGAGGGCGCCGCCAACTTGAAAAACGACGAATTGAAAAAGAAGATCAAGGCGCAGAAGGAGCAGGGCACGGATGTGGATCGCATCGTGCGCGACTTTATGTGCAGCAATTTCTTTGACATCCGCACCTTTGGGGCCGTTATGACCACCATGGTCAAGGGCGCGCTCAACTGCGGCCAGGTGCGCGGGCCGGTACAGATGGGCTTTGCCCGCAGCGTAGAGCCCGTCGTGCCGCAGGATGTCACCATCACCCGCGTGGCTATCACCACCGAGGCGGACGCCGAGGGCAAGGATACCGAGATGGGGCGCAAGTACATCATCCCCTACGGCCTCTACCGCTGCGAGGGCTATGTATCCGCCAATCTGGCCCGCAAGACGACCGGCTTTTCGCAGGAAGATCTGGAGCTTTTGTGGCAGGCGATCCTCAACATGTTTGAAAACGACCGTTCCGCCGCCCGCGGCAAAATGGCCGTGCGCGAACTCATCGTTTTCAAACACGACAGCGAACTGGGCTGCGCGCCCGCGTGGAAACTCTTTGACGCGGTGAAGGTCATCCGCAAGAACCCGCAGGACGTCTCTCCTGCCCGCGCTTATAGCGACTATGCCGTCTCGGTGGACGAGGCCGTTCTTCCTGACGGCATCACCTGCACGCGCATGGGGTGACGATGTATCGCGACGAAGACCTTCTCCAGCTGTCCGGCCTGCAGCACTTCGCCTTCTGCCGGAGGCAATGGGCGCTGATTTATGTCGAAGACCAGTGGCAGGAAAACCTGCGCACGGTGGAGGGCGGCCTTTTGCACCGTCGCGCCCACGATGAGGCCGCCCGCGAGCGCCGCGGCGATACGCTCATCCTTCGCGGCCTCGCCGTCGTTTCCCATACGCTGGGACTGACCGGCAAGTGCGACGTGGTAGAGTTTCGCGCCGACCCGCAGGGCGTGCCTCTGCGCGGCGAGGAGGGACTGTGGCGCCCTTATCCCGTGGAATACAAGCGCGGCAAGCCCAAGGAGCACCTTGCCGACGAATTGCAGCTGTGTGCGCAGGCCATGTGTCTGGAAGAGATGCTCTGCTGCGAAGTGCCCACAGGCGCGCTGTTCTACGGCGAGCCGCGGCGACGCATGGCGGTAGAGTTTTCTGCGGAGTTGCGTCGGGCCGTCCGCGACGCCTGCGAAGAGATGCGCCAGTATACCCGCCGCGGCTATACGCCCAAAGCCAGACCGGGGAAGCACTGCAACGCCTGTTCGCTGAAAGATCTCTGCCTGCCGCAACTCGCCCGACGGGAAAGCGTGGCCAGTTACCTGCAAAGCGCCCTGGAGGAGACGCCATGAGACATCTGCTGAACACACTCTTCGTCACCAGCGAGGATATCTACCTTTCTCTGGACGGGGAAAACGTGGTTGCCAACCGGGAGCGGCAGGAAGTGGCCCGCTATCCCCTGCATACGCTGAGCGGCATCATCTCGTTTTCCTATCCAGGCGCATCTCCTGCCCTCATGGGCGCCTGCGCCAGCCGGGACATCTCTCTGGCCTTCTGCACGCCGCGTGGCCGCTTTCTGGCTCGCGTCAACGGGGAAAGTTCTGGAAACGTGCTGTTGCGCCGCGCCCAGTATCGGGCGGCGGACGATCCCGGGAGTTGTTGTCCCATCGCGCGGAGCATGGTCTTTGGCAAGGTATACAACGCGCGCTGGAGCATCGAACGCACCTGTCGGGATCACGCCCTGCGCGTGGACACGGCCGCCCTGGAAGGTGCCTCCGTCCATCTTAAAGGCCTGCTGCCGCAGATCGCAGAGGAGACTTCCATGGAAAGCCTGCGCGGCCTGGAGGGCGCGAGCGCCGCGGTCTATTTTGGCGTCTTTGACCAGATGATCCTCGGCGAAAAGCCCCTGTTTGCCTTTGCCTCCCGCAGCCGTCGGCCGCCGCAGGACGCAGCGAACGCACTCCTGTCTTTCGCTTACAGCCTGCTGGCGCATGACTGCGCGACCGCGTTGGAGAGCGTGGGATTGGATGCCTATGTGGGGTTCCTACACCGCGACCGGCCCGGGCGGACGTCCCTGGCGCTGGACTTGATGGAAGAACTGCGCCCCTGCATGGCCGATCGCTTCGTCCTCACGCTTATCAACAACCGCATGGTGGGCCGCGGCGACTTCGATTTCCGCGAAAACGGCGCGGTATTTCTCAACGACGGGGGACGGCGCACCCTCCTCAAGCGCTGGCAGGAGCGCAAACAGGAGGTCATTACCCACCCATACCTCAAGGAGAAGCTGGCCTGGGGACTCGTGCCGTACATACAGGCGTTGCTCCTGGCGCGCACATTGCGTGGCGACCTGGACGGCTATCCGCCGTTTTTATGGAAGTGAGGCGCGTATGCTGGTTCTCATCACCTATGATGTAAACACCGAAGACGCCGCCGGGCGCCGTCGCCTGCGGCAGATCGCAAAGCAGTGTGTCAACTACGGGCAACGGGTGCAAAACTCCGTCTTTGAGTGCCTGCTGGACGCCGCCCAATGCAAAACGCTCCAGGCAAAACTCCTGACGATCATGGACGCAAAAAAGGACAGCCTGCGATTTTACTATCTGGGCAAGCGGTACGAGAACAAGATCGAGCACTTTGGCTGCAAACAGACGTACATGCCGGAGGAACCCTTGATATTGTGAGGTGCGAAGGACAAGCGCGCAGATGTTCTCCGGGAGGTTCGCACTGAAAAATGTGGAGATAGAGGGAGGTTCAAAGGAGAAAATACGCTTTTGAACGGGAAACAAAGCTGTTTTTGTTGTAATTCGATGCAAAGTTTGGCGATATTGCTGAGTTCTGCTTTTGAGAACTTGGGGATATTTGCTGTCGCTCCCCTCGCGGGGAGCGCGGGTTGAAATCGAGGAATATTGCCTGCCGGGCAGTACACGGTTTCGTCGCTCCCCTCGCGGGGAGCGCGGGTTGAAATTTTGGACGTCGGGCACCACCCGCGCGTGGTGTAAGTCGCTCCCCTCGCGGGGAGCGCGGGTTGAA
>CAMMGP010000013.1 GCA_946496415.1 uncultured Clostridia bacterium
ACTCGCGACCTCCACCTTGGCAAGGTGGCGCTCTACCAACTGAGCTACTACCGCAAAACGATGGGCGACCGACGCCGGCAGGGAAAGCAAGCGCTGATGGAAACTGGTGCGGGCGAAGAGACTCGAACTCATACGCCTGTGGCACCAGATCCTAAATCTGGCGCGTCTGCCATTCCGCCACGCCCGCACGCTGCATACGACCCGCATGGCGCTTCGGCTCCCGACTCCCAAATCAGGACGCTTATTTATTATACTCTATGCGCCGTCGCTTGTCAAGGCGGAAACGGCAATTTTTTTCTGCGTCGCTATCGCGGTTGTTCACCGGCCGCGCGGAAACAGAAAGCAGGCGATGGCGGAGGGGTCCGCGCCGTTCGTCCATCCCCTTGAAGGGGAAAAGGGCGAATTTCTGCCGCGGAAACGTCGAGGATTTTCGCGGGCGGGGGATTGACATCGTTTTTCAACCGTGCTAGAGTATAGGCAGGGCGGCGCGGGTGCGCCGCTTCGCAAATGATGTCTTTGACAGGGGGGTATATTTATGCAATATGGTCATATCGACCACGTTTCCAAGCCCATTTCCCATATCGTCTTCGGCACCGCCACGCCGAAGATGTTCGCGGCCTTCCGCTCGGTTTATGGCGAGGCTCCGGATTTTGACGCGCGCCTGCAGGCGGCTTTCCAGCTTCTGGACGATATGTATGCCGAGGGCGTGAACTGTTTTGACTGCTCCGACCACTACGGCGAGGAACCGCTGGGCGAGTGGCTGGAGGCGCGCGGTTTGCACGACAAGGTGGTCATCCTCACCAAGGGCGCGCATCACAACCGCTGGCGCAAGCGCGTAACGGACTATGACATCCTCCACGACGCCCACAACTCGCTGGCCAAACTCAAGACCAACCACCTGGACATCTATATGCTCCACCGCGACGACCCCACCGTGCCTGTTGGCCCCATCGTCGAAGTGCTCAACCGCCTCTATGACGAGGGCAAGATCGGCGCTTTCGGCGGCTCGAACTGGACGGTTGAGCGCACGGAGGAGGCCAACGACTACGCCCTCAAGCACGGCCTGCAGCCCTTCACCGTGGCCAGCCCCAACTTCGGCCTCGCCGATCAGCTGGGCGACCCTTGGGGCGGCGGATGCGTGACCATCTCCGGCCCGGAGAACAAGCCCGACCGCGAGTGGTACGCCAGAAATCATATCCCCGTGTTCGCCTATTCAACGATGGCGCGCGGCTTCTTCTCCGGCCGGCTCGAGAGCGCGCATCCGGAAAAGGCCGGCGAGGTGCTGGACGAAGCGGGCATGAAGGGTTACTGCTATCCGCAGAACTTCGAACGCCTGCGCCGCTGCGAAATTCTGGCCAGGGAAAAGGGCATGAGCGTGGCGCAGATCGCCATGGCGTGGATCTTCAACCAGAAGGATCTCGACGTCTACGCCCTCACCAGCCCCGTGACGCGCGAGATGATGCGCACCAACGTCGACGCCTCGGAGATCCGCCTCACCGAGGACGAGTGCAAGTGGCTCGATCTGGAGATTGAGCGCTGAGAGCATTTTCCGGCCCGAGGGACGTTAGCGCGCCCTCTGGCCGGATTTTACGCCAAGGAGGAGAACCATGGAAAAACGCATCGGCTTTATCGGCTTTGGCAATATCGCGCAGGCCGTCGCCCGCGGATTGACGGCCACCGGCGCCTGCGCCGCGGAGCGCCTTTGCGCCTGCGCGGCGCATTTCGACCGCCTGCAAAAAAACGCCGCCGCGCTGGGCGTACGGGCATTCGAACGCGCGGAGGACGTCGTTTCCTGGAGCGATTTTGTCGTTCTCGCCGTCAAGCCCTATATGGTGGAGGCGGTGCTCGCGCCGCTGCGCGAATTGCTTGCGGACAAAGTCCTGATTTCCGTAGTCTCGGGCTACGATTTCGCGGCCTATGAAAAGCTCCTGTCGCCGAAAACCCGCCACATCAGCGCCATTCCCAATACGCCCATCGCTGTGGGCGAGGGCATCATGATCTGCGAGGATCGCCATTCCCTGCGCGCGGAAGAAATGGCGGACTTTGAGGCCGTCTTTGGCCGCGTCGCCATGCTCGAGAGCGTGCCCGCGCGGCTGTTCTCCATCGCCGGCACGCTCAGCGGCTGCACGCCCGCCTATACCGCCATGTATCTGGAAGCCCTTGCCGACGCGGGCGTCAAGCACGGCCTGCCCCGCGCCACGGCCTATCGCGTCGCCGCCAAGATGCTCTGCGGCACGGGCAAACTCTATCTGGAAACCGGAACGCACCCGGGTGCGATGAAGGACGCGGTCTGTTCTCCCGGCGGCACCACGATCCGCGGCGTCGCCGCGTTGGAGCGGGGCGGTTTCCGCGCCGCCGTCCTCGACGCCATCGACGCGGCGGAAGGGGAAGCGTAGCCAGAGGTGTGAACAGGGACGCCTTTCAGCGTTCCTGTTTTGCTAAGATCATTCCCGCTTCCGTCGCCACCGCGTCTACGGCCGCGTCGTGCTCCGCGTGCGGCACGCCATCAAGCAGCGCCCGCCTGCGGCAGAGGCAGATAGACGGCTTTGCCGCGCTTTCCAGAAAACGGTCGTAGTAACCGCCGCCGTAGCCGAGGCGATGGCCGCTTCTGTCCGCGGCAAGGCAGGGGACGAGTATGAGGTCGATCTCTTCCGGCGGCACGAGGGGCGCGTCCTCCGCCGGTTCCAGCAGCCCGTAGGCGGCGGGCACGAGCGCGCCCAGCGCAGCGATCTCGCGCGCCTCCATGCGCCCTTTGCCCAAACAGCGCGGCGCGCAGACGCGCTTGCCCTCCTTGAGCGCCACCTCGATGAGCGCGCGTGTGTCCACCTCGCAGCCGACGCTGACATAGGCAAACACCGTCCCCGCCGCTCGCCACGCCTCGCTTGCCAGCACAAGGCGGGCGATGGCGACGTCGGCGCTTTGCCGGTATTCCGCTTCCCAGCCCTCGCGCGCGGCCTTCATGCGCCGCCGCAGGGCGTTTTTTTCCTCCATGGGGCGCGCCTCCTCTCCAGAAAAGCGTTTGCGCCGGAGCGGTCTCCCGTCCCGGCGCAAAGCGCAAGCGTTCAGCCTCAGCCCTGTTTCTTGGCCTCGGCCTTTTCCAGAAAGCGCGCGCTCTTGACCGCCACGCGCTTGTGGGTGGCGCGGCCGATGAGCCCAGCCTCGTCGAAAGCCTCGATGGTGAAATCGTAACTCCTGCCCTCGTGGGCGGTGAGCGTGGCTTCCGCCCAGACGCGCATGCCCACAGGCGTAGCCGAGAGGTGCTCGACGCTGATCTGCGCGCCGACGGTGGAAATGCCCTCCTCCAAGGTTTCGGCGATGGCGTTGCAGGCGGCCTGCTCCATCAGCGCCACCAGCGCCGGCGTGGCGAACACGGGAAGCTGGCCGCTGGCCATGGAAGCGGCGGTGTTTTTGTCGTTGACGACCCATTCTGCGGTGCCGACTTGCATTCTTCTATCCTTTCCCGGCGCGGGGAAGCGTCCGCCACCCCGCGCCGCATGCAGCTTACTTGCGAATTTCCGCGCCGAAGTTCGTCTCCAGCGCCTTGAGGATCTTGTCCATGCTGGCCTGTATCTCCGCGTCGGTCAGCGTGCGGTCGCTGGCGCGGAAGGTGAGCGCGTAGGCGACGCTCTTTTTGCCCTCGCCAAGCTTTTCGCCGCGGTAGACGTCGAACAGGCGAGCCTCTTCCAGCGTCTTGCCGCCGGCCTTTTCGATGCAGTCGAGCATGTCTCCGGCGCGCGCCGCTTCCTTGACGACGATGGCGATGTCGCGGGAGACGGCGGGGAAGCGCGGCAGTTCCTTGACGCCGTAGATGGGCTTGGCCATCGCCATCAGCGCCGTGAGATCGACTTCCAGCACATACACGCGGCCGTCGATGTCGAAGCGCGCGGCCACGTCGGGGTGAATCTCGCCCAGCGCGGCAAAGCGCTCGTTGTCGTGCGCCAGCACGGCGCGGCGGCCGGGATGGTAGTAGACCTCGCCGCCCTCCTCGGCCTTGCAGTCGACGCCAAACGCCGCCGCCAGCCAGGTGCCGATCTCCTTGACGGTGTAGAAGTCCACGTCCGGGCCGTACATACCCACGCAGAGCATGGGGTGTTCCTCGGGCAGTTCGCCCTTCGCGCGCGGCTCGAAGGCGTTGGAAAGTTCAAACAGTTTCGCCTCGGCCACGCCGCGGTGCAGGTTGCCCTCGAGCGTGTTGAGCATGGAGGGCACCAGCGTGGTGCGCATCACCGAGGTATCCTCGCCCAGCGGATTGCGCAGCTGCACGGGGTTAAGCCGCCAGTCCGCCGAGGGGATGCCCAGATGCTCCAGCCAGCGCGGGCTGATGAAGGAGTAGTTGAGGATTTCATAAAGCCCCATGCCCACCAGTTCGCGGCGCGCGCGGGAGATGAACTTCTGCTTGTCGGAGCGGAAACCGGCCATCGTCTCCGTGCGCATCAGCGTGGAGGGGATGTGCTCGTAGCCGACCATGCGCAGCACTTCCTCGGCGATGTCGGCCTCAGTCTCGATGTCCTGCCGCCAGGCGGGGGGCTCGCAGGTGAGTATGTCCCCGGCCAGCACAGTCTCGATATTGAGGTCGTTTAAGATGTCCTCCATGCGCTCGCCAGGCACGGACACGCCGTTGAGGCCGCAAATGCGCTTGACGCTGGCTTCCACCACGCGCGGCTCGATGGGATGCGGGTAGTTGTCATACGCCCCGGGCACCACCTTGCCGCAGCCGAGCATGTTCACCAGCATGCAGGCGCGCTCCAGCGCCTCCATGGAACCGGCGGCGCACACGCCCTTTTCAAAGCGGCCGCTGGCCTCGGTGCGCATGCCCAGCTTGCGGGCGGTGACGCGGTTGTTGGCACGGTCGAAGGCCGCGGACTCGAACAGCACGCGCACCGTCCCTTCGACGATCTCCGATTCTTCGCCGCCCATGATGCCGGCCAGGCCGGTGGCGTTTTCGTGGTCGGCGATGACCAGCATCGTATCGTCCAGCACGTGCTCCTTGCCGTCCAGCGTGGTCAGCATTTCGCCCTGCCGCGCGCGGCGCACGACGATGGTCTGGTCACGCACCTTGGAAAGGTCGAAGGCGTGCATAGGCTGGCCTGTTTCCAGCATGACGAAGTTGGTGATGTCCACGATGTTGTTGATGGGTCGCACGCCCGCGCCGTAGAGGTATTCGCGCATCCACTTCGGCGAGGGGCCGATCTTTACTTCATCAATGACGCGGGCGCAGTAGCGGGGGCAGTTCTCGGTATCTTCGACGATGACGGTGGCGTAGTCCTCGAACGCGCCCTTGCCGTCCTCTTCGACGGCGATCTCCGGCATCACGCAGTGCTCGCCGAGCACGGCGGCGCTCTCGCGGGCGATGCCCCAGACGCTCAGGCAGTCCGGGCGGTTGGCCAGGATCTCATAGTCCACCACGTCGTCGCCAAGGCCGAACACTTCCTTTACATCCGTGCCGGGCGCGTACTCCTCCTGAAAGACGAGTATGCCCTTGTCGCCGATGTGCGGATACAGCCCTTCCGGCACGTCCAGTTCCGGGCCGGAGCAGATCATGCCCTGACTCTCCACGCCGCGCAGCTTGCCGCGCTTGATTTTGCCGCCCGGCAGGCGCGCGCCTTCCAGCGCCACCGGCACAAGCTGGCCCGCGGCCACGTTCGGCGCGCCGCAGACAATCTGCAGGGGCGCCTCGCCGCCCACATCCACCGTGCATACGTGCAGATGGTCGCTGTTGGGGTGGTCTTCGCAGGTAAGCACGCGGCCCACCACCACGCCGTCAAACTGTTCGCCGGTCTTGTCTACGCCCTCCACGGCGGTGCCGGTCATGATCATGCGGGAGGCGTATTCCTGCGGCGCCATGTTGACGTCCACATATTCCCGCAGCCATTTCATGGGAATTTTCATCGCTTCGCCCTCCTTAGCGGAACTGCGCCAGGAAGCGCAGGTCGTTTTCGTACATCAGCCGCAGGTTGGGGATGTTGTACTTGAGCAGCGCGATGCGCTCAAGGCCCATTCCGAAGGCGAAGCCGGTGTATCGCTTCGAGTCGATGCCGCACATGTCGAGCACCTTGGGGTTGACCATGCCCGCGCCCAGCACCTCTATCCAGCCCGTGCCCTTGCACATGCGGCAGCCCTTGCCGTGGCAGCTTGCGCAGGTGAGATCGACCTCCGCGGACGGCTCCGTGAAGGGGAAGAACGAGGGGCGGAAGCGCGTGGTCACGCCCTCGCCGAACAGGCGCGCGGCAAAGGCGTCCAGTGTACCCTTGAGGTCGCCCATGGTCACGCCCTCGTCGATGACCAGGCCTTCCATCTGGTGGAACACCGGCGAATGGGTGGCGTCGGCTTCGTCGGCGCGGTAGACGCGGCCGGGGCAGACGATGCGGATGGGCGGCTTGCGCGTGGTCATGATGCGCGCCTGCACGGGCGAGGTGTGCGTGCGCAAAACGATGTTGTCATCGATATAGAAGGTGTCCTGCGCGTCGCGGGCGGGATGGTTCTTGGGCAGGTTGAGCAGTTCAAAGTTGTAGTGGTCGTACTCGACCTCCGGCCCTTCGACCACCTCGTAGCCCATGCCCACGAAAATTTCCACCAATTCTTCCTGCACGGTGTACAGGGGGTTGGGTGCGCCGGCGGAACGGGGCCGTACCGGCATGGTCACGTCGATGGCCTCGCGCTTTAAGCGCTCTTCCTTTTCCTTTTCGCGCAGCACGGCCGCGCGCGCCTCCAGCGCCTCCTCGATGGCGGCGCGGGTTTCGTTGACCATCTGGCCCATCTTCGGCCGCTCCTCGGCGGGCAGCTTGCCCATGCCGCGCAGTATGCCGGTCAGTTCGCCCTTTTTGCCGAGCACGCTGACGCGCAACTGCTCCAATGCGGCGGTGTCCTGTGCCTCCGCCAGCTGCGCAAGCGCCTTCTCCCGGATCGTTTGAAGCTGCTGTTCCAAAATAAACACTCCTTTTCTCCGCGACGCGCGGGGTACAAAAAAGCCCCGCCCCGGCAAGGGGCGAAGCCATGCTCCGCGGTACCACCCAATTTTGCGGCAAATTGCCGCCTTTGCATCCCGCTAACGGGGGATGAGGCCGTTTCGCCTACTGCCAGTTCAGCAAAAAGGCTCGGAAGTGAACTTCGCCGCGCGTTCCGCCGCCACGCTCGCAGCAAATGCGCGGCTCTCTGAGGGGACGCGGCGCGGCTACTCTCTCCGTCATCGCCGTATCTACGCCCACCATTATAGCACGCCGCGCCCGCCCCCGCAAGCGCTTTTACCGAAACTTCATGGCGCTCAGTGAACGAACAGCTTCGCGCGCCTGCGGTAGTAGATGTGGTTGCACGCAGCCAACAGCGCGTTGACGACGCAGCCCATTTTCACCACCCCGGCGATGCCGGCGTCAAGTTCCACGGCGTGCATTTGCTGCGCGGCGAGTATAAAGCCGTCCAGCACGGCCATGGAGACGCAGACCGCCACGGCCATTTTCGGCCCCTTGCGGGAAAAGCGCGCCAGCGCCACCCGCGTGGCCAACTGCAACGCGGCGATGGCGAGCAGACAGACGCCCGCAAACAGCGTCACGGCAAAGGCGGGCGGTCCCTCCGCATGGATGAGTGCGTCCGTACCGTCAAAGCAGTCCAAGAGGTTGCCAAAGCCGCGGATGAGGAAGATCAGCGCTCCGAGCAACAACCAGAAGTGGATAAGGAATTTGTGCCATTTCATTGGCAGGGCGGAGGAGACGAAACGGCCATGCGCGTCATCCGTCTCGCGGCATTCGATGTGCGCGCAAAGCGCCTGCGCCCGCGCCATGGCGCAGGCATAGCGCTCATCCATCCTGCAGTCGCGCCGCGCTTCCTCCGTGGCAAAGGCAAGGTCGATGCCGGCGTCGTATTCGTCGTGCAGAAATTCGCTGGAGACGTCACTCAGCCCCGCAAGCTGCCCACAGAGCGCCTGAAAAGCGGAGAGCAACTCCGCGATTTCCGCCTGCGTTGCGGCGGGAGAAAACTTGATGCAGATCGTGCGGTGGAACATTGTCGCCTCCTTGCCCCGTCAGTTGACGAACAACTCCGCGCGCCTGCGGTAGTAGGCGCGGTTGCACACCGTCAGCAGAAGCTGGGCGAACATGGCGATAAACACATTGCCCGGCATGACCTCGCCGACGATGAGCCACAAGGCCGCGAGCGCCACGAGGCAATAGGCGAGCGGCGCAACATTGGCCCACAGCAAAAGACGCGGCCCGTTCCGCCGGAAATGCGCCAGTTCCCAGCAGGCAAAGAGCTGCAAAAAGGCGATGCCGAACATGCACAGGGAGGTAAAGGCGTTCATCAGCGCCAGCGCATCGGCGGCGGGGGAGAGGCCGAGCGCCGTGTTGTTGCGGGATAACATCCGCAGCCCCTCCACCATGAGGAGCAGCGCCTCGGCCCAGAGCGCAAAATAGACGAGGAATTTGTGCCATCTCAGGGGTATGCCCGCGTCCGGCGCGGGCTCGCCGTCGGAACTGTCGCGACTTTCCAGAGATGCGGAAAGTTCCTTCGCCCACGACAGGGCTGCCTGATAAAACTCGTCCAGCGCGCAGTCCTCGCGCGCCTGCCATGTGGCGAAGGCGAGATCCACGCAGGCGTCGAAGCCCTCCTGCGGCGCGATGACGGAGGCGCTTTTAAGCCCTCTCACCTGCGAAGGCAGCGCCGCAAACGCGGCCAGAAGCCCGTCGGCGTCCGCCTGCGCCACGCCCTGTTTGTATTTCAGATAGATCGTGCGGTGAAACATCGCCGCCTCCTTTGACGCGTCAGTTGACAAACATCGCCGCGCGCTTGCGGTAGTAGACCTGATTGGCCCAGGTCATCAGCGCGCCCTCGATGAGGATCAGCCACATGTCCGGCGTCATGACGTAGGAAAGCCCCACGCCGCTGACCAGCCACACCGCCACCACCTGCAGCACGCTCAAAATGACCGTGGAGGCATACAGCCACACCACCATCTGCGGCGCTTTGCGGGAAAGGCGCGCCAGGGCGTTGCGGGTGATGAACTGAAACACGGAGATGCCGATCAGGCAGAGGCTGCTGAAAATATCCAACCCCAAAAGCGCCGGATAAGCGTCGTAGACGGCGGCATATTCGCCGCCCAAACAGCTGAAAAGCGTCGATATGCCGGAGATGCCGTTGAGAATCGCCCCCGCCCACAGCGCAAAGTAGATGAGGAACTTGTGCCACTTCATCGGCAGAGCCGCGCCATAGGCGTCGTAGGCCACGCCCTGATCGTCGACCGATTCGCGGCTTTCCATCTGCTCAGAAAGTTCGCGCGCCCGCGCAAGGGCGTCGCGGCAGGCGTCGCTGAAATCGCAGGCGCGCCGCGCCTGTTCCGTGGCAAAGCAAAGGTCTATGCTCGCGTCGTAAAGCGTCTCCGCCAGATTTACGGAAACGCTGATCAGCCCCTCCATCTGTCGGGGCAGGCTTTGAAAGGCGCGCAGAAGTTCCGTGGCCTCCGCCTGCGTCACGCCCTGCTTGTATTTGATATAGATCGTGCGGTGAAACATTGTCTGCTCCTTTCCCATCTGCGCGGGGCGCGGTCTGCGCCCCTTGCCCATATCCTATCACAAAATGTAAATCGCCGCAACACTTTTTAACATTTCCCGCTTGTCAGGGCGGCGAAAAAAAGGTATACTATGGTTAATTCCACAGTCTAAGGAGGGATTCAAGTGTCCGATCAGGTCAGGCAGATCGCCCAGAGGGTAAAAGAACTGCGTGAGATCTCGGACCTCACGGTTGCGGAGGTCGCCTCGAAGGTCGAGCTTTCCCCCGAGGAATACGAAGCCTACGAGAGCGGCCGCGTCGATATGTCGATCAGCCTGCTCATCAAGTTGAGCGAACTGTACGGCGTGGACACCACCACGCTGTTGACCGGGCAGGCCCCGCGCCTGAGCGTGTGCGCCCTGACCCGCCGCAACATGGGCACGACGGTCAAGCGTGCCAAGCACTATATTTACAAGAATCTCGCCTATAACTTCAACCACCGCAAGATCGAGCCGCTGCTGGTCACCGTCGAGCCCGGCACCAACGCCGATATGGAATCCAACAGCCACGAGGGCCACGAATTCGACTACGTGCTTCAGGGCGCGCTGCGCCTCAAGGTCGGCGATCAGGACATGATCCTCAACGAGGGCGATTCCGCCTATTACGACTCGATCCACCCCCACGCCATGCAGGCGTATGGGGACAAGACTTGCGTGTTTCTTGCGATGGTGATCCCGTAGGCAGAATACGGAGGAAACTATGGATCTGCTCTCGCGCTTCACGCGCCGCGATTATAAGGACGGCGAGGATTTCCTTGCCAATTACAGCTATACCGCCCCGGAAAACTTCAATTTCGCCCGCGACGTCATCGACGAATACGCCCGCCTCGCCCCCGATCAGGTGGCGATGATCTGGACAAACGACGCTGGCGAAGAGCGCATCTTCACCTTCGCCGAGCTTGCCCGCCTCTCCGTCAAGGCGGCTAACGCCCTGCGCGCTCTGGGCGTACAAAAGGGCGAGCCGGTGCTTTTGATGCTCAAGCGCCGCTATGAATACTGGCTGTGCGCACTGGGACTGATGCGCATCGGCGCCATCCAGATCCCCGCCACGCACCAGTTGCAGGAAAAGGACATCACCTACCGCGTCAACGCCGCCGACGCCCGCACGCTCATCTGCGTGGGCGAGGAAGAACTGCTCTCCCATGTGCGCGCCTCGAAGGAAAAGTGCCCGCATCTGCGCGTCACCGCCGCGCTGGGCGGCAAGCACGAGGGCTTTGAGGACTTTGACCGCCTGCTTGCCGAAGCGCCGGACGCCATGGACGGCTGCTACGACCCCTCGCCGGAAGACGTGATGCTCATCTACTTCACCTCCGGCACCACCGGCATGCCCAAGATGCTGGCGCACGACTTCCGCTACGGCCTCGGCCACCTCATCACCGGCGCCTTCTGGCACAACCTCACCGACAAGAGCATCCACATCACCACCGCCGATTCCGGCTGGGCCAAGTGCGGCTGGGGCAAGTTCTACGGCCAGTGGATCGCCGGCGCGGTCAACTTCATCTACGATTTCGACCGCTTCAACGCCCAGAAGATGCTCGCCATGCTGGCCAGGTACCATGTCACCAGCTTCTGCGCGCCGCCGACCATCTACCGCTTTCTCATCAAGGAGGATTTCAGCGGCCACGATCTTTCCGCCCTTCAGTGGGCCACCTGCGCCGGCGAGCCGCTCAACCCGGAGGTCTACAACCAGTTTTACCGCCTCACCGGCGTAAAGATCCACGAGGCCTTCGGCCAGAGCGAGACGACGCCGCTGCTCGTCACCCACAAGTGGATGGAACCCGTGCCCGGCTCCACGGGCGTGCCCAGTCCGCACTACCACATCCGCGTGGTGGACGCCACCGGGCGCGACGTGGAGCGCGGCGAGGAGGGCGAACTGTGCATCGACGTCTCCGAGGGCCGTCCCTGCGGCCTGTTCATGGGCTACTACAAGGACCCGGAACAGACGCGCTATGCCTTCCGCAACGGCATGTACCACACCGGCGACATGGTCTGGGCGGATGAGGAGGGCTACTACCACTTCATCGGCCGCGCCGATGACGTCATCAAGTCCTCCGGCTACCGCATCGGCCCCTTCGAGGTCGAAAGCGCCCTCATCAGCCACCCCGCGGTCATCGAGTGCGCCATCACCGGCGTGCCGGATCCCGTGCGCGGGCAGGTGGTCAAGGCCACCGTGGTGCTCGTCAAGGGCTACGAGCCGAGTGAGGAACTGAAAAAGGAGCTGCAAAACCACGTCAAGCACGTCACCGCGCCCTACAAGTACCCGCGCATCGTGGAATTTGTTGATGAACTGCCCAAGACGGTTTCCGGCAAGATACAGCGCGCCCGCCTGCGCAAGCAGGACGCGGAGAAGGCCGGGCAATGACAAAAGCGATATACGAACGCACGCGCGCGCCAGAAGTTTCCGGCGCGCGCGAAGCATAAACAGAAATCTGGGGGAAGGGAAATGCGCTTTAAAGCACTTGTACGCAAATTCTATCAACGCTATCTGCTCGACGCCATGAGCGCCATGGCGCTGGGCCTGTTCGCCTCGCTCATCATCGGCCTGATCCTCACGCAGCTTTCGATGATCCCGGCGCTCAAGTTCCTCGCCGACTATGGAGAGATCGTCTCCGCCTCCTCGCCGGTGGTGGGCGCGGCCATCGGCGTGGCCATCGCCTATGGCCTCAAGGTCGCGCCGCTGGCCATGTTTTCCTCCGCTGCCACGGGCGCGCTCGGCTATCAGCTCGGCGGCCCGGTGGGGGCCTACTTCGCCGCCGTGGTCGGCGCGGAACTGGGCAACCTCGTGGCGGGGAAGACCAAGGTGGACATCATCGTCGTGCCCATCGTCTCCATCGTTTCCGGCTGCTTTATCGCCACCTGGTCGGCCCCGGGCATCAACAACGCCGTCGCCGCCCTGCAAAGGTTTCTGGAAATGGCCACCACGCTGCAGCCCATCCCCATGGGCATCATCGTCTCCGTGGTCTTCGGTCTGGCGCTGACCGCGCCCATCTCCTCGGCGGCGCTGGCGGCCATGGTCTTCACCGTGGCCGAGGGCGAGGTCATGGGCGAGGGCCTGCTTCTGGCGGCGGGCGCGGCCACGGCCGGCTGCTGCGCGCAGATGGTGGGCTTCGCCGTGGCCAGCTATCGGGAAAACCGCGTCGCCGGCCTCATCGCGCAGGGCATCGGCACCTCCATGCTGCAGGTGGGCAACATACTCGCGCATCCGGCCATTCTCCTGCCGCCCACCATCGCCTCGGCCATCACCGGCCCCCTGGCGACAACGCTCTTTCAAATGAAGAACACCTCCGCCTCGGCGGGCATGGGCACCTCCGGCCTCGTCGGCCAGTTCGGCACCTGGGCGGCGATGGCGGGGGAGAGCGGCGTGCTGTTCAAGATACTGCTTTTGCACATCGTCCTGCCCGCCGCCCTCACGCTGCTCATCTCCGAGTTCATGCGCAAAAAGGGCTGGATCAAGTT
>CAMMGP010000014.1 GCA_946496415.1 uncultured Clostridia bacterium
ACCAGACGCCGTCAGCCACGTTCCACGCCTCCTTCCAGCTTGCTCGCCCGGCAGATGCGATGGGTGAGGAAGAATTCGCAGCCGAGCACAAAGAAGAGTATAATGCCCTGCAAGACCTCGGCCGTCGCCGCCGAGAGGTTGTAGACCGACTGCACCGAGGCGCAGCCCTTTTCGAGAATGCAGAACAGCACCGAAACGATCAGCATGCCCACGGGGTTGAGCCGCGCCAGCCAGGCCACGGTGATGGCGGTGAAGCCTACGCCGCCGGCGACGGTATCGTTGAGCGTCCTGTCCGCGCCGGAGGCCTGCAGCATGCCCGCCAGACCGCAGACGCCGGCGGAGAGGAACATGGTGCGGATGACGACGCGCTTGACCGGCATGCCGGCGTAGCGCGCCGTGGCCTCGTTTTCGCCGACCACCGTCAACTCATAGCCCTGCTTGGAGTGGCGCAGATAGACGTAAAACAGCGCCACCAGCGCAAGCGCCACGATCCAGCCGGCGTGCACGCCCAGCACCTCCGGCACGCGCGCCGAGGAGGAGAAGCGGGCGACCTTGAAAAAGCCCAGCTGCGTGGGGTCACGCCACGGCCCCTGCTGCAATGCCTGAATGGTGTAGAGCGCCACGTAGTTGAGCATCAGCGTCAGCAGCGTCTCATTGGTGCCGAAGCGGCACTTGAAGTAGGCCGGGATCATGCCGTAGAGGCCGCCGGCCAGTATGCCCGCCAGTGCCATGACGAGAAGCAGCGCCCACTGCGGCCAATCGTCGTGGAAGAGGGCGAAATAGGTGGCGGCGATGGCGCCGACGCAGATCTGCCCCTCCGCGCCGATATTCCAGAAGCGCATCTTGAAGGCCAGCGTCACGCCCAGCGAGGTGATGAGCAGGGGGATGGTCAGTTTGGCCGTCAGTTCGATGCTCATGCGCGAGCCGAGCGAGCCGGAGATCATCTCCCGATAGACGGCCAGCGGGTCGTAACCGAGGATGGCCACGAACACGCCGCCGGTCAACAGCGCCAGCAATATGGCGCACAGGCGCACCAGCCAGGCTTTGCCGGCGGAGATATCCGCGCGCCGGGTCACGCGCAGGGGAAAGCCCTTAGCCATTTTGCATCGCCTCCTCCATCGAAGCGCCCGTCATCATCAGGCCCAGTTGTTCCTTGGTGACCTCCTGCGCGGGGACGATGCCCGTCACTTTTCCGCCGCAGAGAACCATGATGCGGTCGCACAGTTCGAGCAGCACGTCCAGATCCTCGCCGATATAGAGCACGGCCACGCCCTTCTGCTTTTGCTCGTTGAGCATGCGATAGATGGTCATGGACGAATTGATGTCCAGGCCGCGCACGGGATAGGCGGTGATGAGTATGCGCGGATTCGAGGCGATCTCGCGGCCGAGCAGCACTTTTTGCACATTGCCGCCGGAGAGTTTGCGCACGGGTGTATGGATGCTGGGCGTGGAGATGTTGAGTTCTTTGACCAGCCTGTTGGCGAGGTCGCGCGCCGGAGCGCGGTCGACCAGCGCGCCGGGCTGATTCTGGTATTCCTTGAGCAGCATGTTGTCCACCATGCCCATGGAGGGAACCAGGCCCATGCCCAGCCGGTCCTCTGGAATGAAGGACATGGACACGCCGCGGCGGATGATCTCACGCGGGGAAAGGCCCTCCAGAGAGACATGCTGGCAGAGGATGGCGCCTCCAGCGATGGGCTGCAGGCCGGCGATGGCCTCGCACAGTTCCTTCTGACCGCTGCCGGCAACGCCCGCCACGCCAAGGATCTCGCCGGCGGCGATGGAAAAGTTCACATCGTCCAACGCCTTGACGCCGTCGCCATTGACGACGGTGAGATGGTGCACGTCCAGCATCGGCGCGTCGCGCAGAGGCTCGGGACGGTGGATAGAGAGATCCACCGCCGCGCCGACCATGCGCTCGGTCAATTCGCGGGCGGTCGTCTCCTTCGTGTTCACCGTGCCGATGCAGTGGCCCTTGCGCAAAATGGTCACGCGGTCGGAGATTTCCAGCACTTCGTTGAGTTTGTGGGTGATGATGATGATGGCGCAGCCCTCGTCGCGCATCCTGCGAAGGATGGCGAACAGGCGGTCGATCTCCTGCGGGGTGAGCACGGCGGTGGGCTCGTCGAGCACCAGCGTGCGCGCGCCGCGGTAAAGCACCTTGAGGATCTCCACGGTCTGCTTTTCGCTGACGGAGAGGGAATAGATCTTGCGCGCCGGGTCGATGTGCAGGCCAAAGCGGTCGCACAGATCCCTGATCTCACGGGCGAGTTGTTTGCGGTTGGCATAATGCCCCGTGGTGCCAAGAACGATATTGTCCTGCACAGAAAGCACGTCCACAAGCTTGAAATGCTGATGGATCATGCCGATGCCCAGGGCGATGGCGTCGTGCGGCGAGCGTATATGCACTTCCTTGCCGTTCACGCGGATATGCCCCGCGTCCGGGCGGTAGATGCCGGAAAGCATGTTCATCAGCGTGGTCTTGCCGGAGCCGTTTTCGCCCAGCAGCGCCAGTATCTCGCCATTGTATACCGTCAGGTCGATGTCCTTGTTGGCGACGATGGAGCCGAAGGTCTTGGTCAGCCCCTGCAACTCGATCGCCGGATGTGCTCCTGGCATGCGCATCACTCCTTGATGGGGATATGTCCATTATACCTTGTTTCGCGCCTTCTTGGTAGCGTTTTTCGGCAAAATTCGGCAAAAAAGTGGAGATTTTACGTTTTTTCCGCGAAAATATTCGCCATGAAGCGCGCTTGACAAGGGGCGAAGGCTTCTCTATAATAAAAATGATGCTTTCGGCAGAGGTGTTTGCATGAAGGAACTGTGCGCGGTCATCGAGGCCATACTCTTCGTCTCCGGCGATCCAGTGCGCGTGGAGGATCTCGCTCATTCGATGAACCTCACGGCCATGGAGATGGAAACGGCGCTTACGGAACTTGCCGACCATCTTTCTTTGGAAAGCCACGGCTTGCAGCTCAATCGCTCGGGCGGCGAGGTGTTTTTATCCATCCGCCCGAAGTTTGCCCCGCAAATAGAGGCGTTTTTGCAGCCTCTGGAAAAGCGACCGCTCTCGCAGGCGGTTTTGGAAACGCTGTCCATCATCGCCTATCGCCAGCCGGTGACCAAGGCGGACATCGAGCAGGTGCGCGGCGTAAAGTGCGACTATTCCGTGCAGGCGCTTCTGGCCAAGGGCCTCATCGAAGAAGCAGGCCGGCGCGAAACGCTGGGCCGCCCCATCCTCTACCGCACCACCGACGCCTTTTTGCGACATTTTGGCATTTCCACATTGGAAGAACTTCCGCAGGTGGACTTCAAAGCGCCCGCGGAGGCGATGGAAACATAAAGACGACTCCGGCAAGCAGCATTGCCGGAGTCGCCTTGTTTTTTTCAGCTATGCGTGAGGTATCCCATGGCGATGCCGTCTGGGCTGCATACCGGGCATGTGGCCACGCCGCTGCCCGTGCAGTCCGGGCACAGCAGCAGCATGCCGGACTGAAGAACGTACAGGCTGCCGCCGCATGTGGGGCAGGCGCCGCTTTCCCCCGTGCCGTCGCAGAAGGGGCAAGCGCGGGTGTAGTCGTTCGTCATCACGCCGAAGCCCCCGCAGGTCTTGCAGAGATAGCGTCCGCTGCCGCCGCAGGCCAAGCATTGCTTGCCGAAAGCGAATCCGGAACCGGCGCAGTTCATGCAGGCGTCTGTATAGCCAAGTCCGGCGCAGACATCGCAGCGATGGTTTTGCGCATAGGCTTGCAGCGCCTCCAGCGTCAGCTGCGAGGGATTCTCCTGCTCCCGCCCGTCGCGCTGGCATGCGACAAACTCAAAGCTGAATTCGCTGGTAAAGCGCACAAGCAGGGAAAAATCGTCTTCCGGCACGCCACCTTCGCAGACGCCGTAGACGTCCGTCCCGTCCGTCATCACCGACCATTCCACATTGGCAAAGGCGTCCTCGATGGCGTCGCCGATGGGCACGCCGTTGACGCGCTTGCTGCGCATCGTCCAGATATAGTCGTCCGCCGTCCATTCGTAATCCTGTGCCGCCAGCGCGGGCGCGGCACTTGCCAGGCAGAGAAGCAGGCACAAGAGCGTTGCGAGCATCCTCTTCATTCCCAATCCCCCATTTCTGTATTCAAAAAAGGGCGCGGTCAACCGCGTCCCTTTCCCTCGATCTTGTCGCGCAGGTTCTCCGCATCCTCGCGGGAAACGGGGCAGATGGACGAGAACGTGCCTTGCAGCGCCGCGTCGATGAATTCCCGGGCGCGCTCCTTCTGGCCGTCTTCCTCGAGCATCTTCGCCAGATAGTAGAGCGTGGTGATCTGGCGGGGCTTGAGTTTGTGGGCGCGGGTGAAGTAGTCGTAGGCCAGTTTGCGCTCGGCCTTGACGGTTTCCACGTCGCCTTCCCTGCGGGCGTGCTCCTCCATGGTCATATGCAAAAAGCCGAGGTTGTCGAGGATGGCCGCGTCCTCGTCATCGTATTCGTAGGCCTCGTTGTTAAAGGCGACAGCCTCGGAAAAGTCTCCCGTCTCGTCGGCCTTGAGGATGAGGAACAGACCCAGCGTGGTATAGACCAGCGTGGTCTTGTTGTCCGCCGCCGCGCGCTTGATGGTGGCGATGGCATCGTCGAGTTTGCCCAACCGCCACAGGCAGATGGAGTAGTTGTTGCGCAGGTCAAAGCGGTCTTCCTTGGAAAGCCCCGGTTTGTAATGCACGCGCAGGTAGACCTCCTTGGCCTTTTCATACTCGCCGCGGCGCATGAGCAGCACGCCGTAGGACATCAGCATGCCCACGCGGTCGAGGCCGGCTTCGTAGGCCTGGGCGTAGTATTGAAGCGCCTCGTCCAGCTTTGCCTGCCCTTCCTTCTCTTTGCCCGCCTCGATCAGCTTGTTGCCGTCCACATGGCAGCGGTACGCATGGTTGCCCGCCTTGATCGCCGGATTGCCTCCAAAAATGCTCACGTCTTGTTTCCTCCTCCGGATAATTTGCGTTCCAGACGGTCGCGGCGACGGATGATCGCCTCGCGCTCCGGCCCTTCGCACATCGCCAGGGCGATCTTCGTGTAAAACAGCGCCCGGCGGTAGTTCTTTTCGCGGTGTTCATAGAACTTGGCCAGTTCTATATGGGGGATATGCCCCATCTGGTTTTTGCGCACCATGGCCTCGAGCACGGCGCGCGCACGCTCCCACTCGCCCTGGCGGCGGTAGATGCAGTAAAGCCTGTAACTGCCCTCCGGCACGTCGCGGGAAAGCGCGTAGACCTCCGCCGCCTGCGTATCGCCCCGCTTTTCCAGCGCCCGGCCAAGGCTGTAGCGGTCGCGGCTGTCAGGCGCGGAAAGCGGCTGGTCGAAGAGTTGCGCGAGCCTGACGAGCAGCACCGCCAGCGTGACCACGTCCTGCAGATTATGGTCGATGACCTCTTCGAGCAGGGAAAAAGCGCCGGTCTGCAGGTAGCGGAAAAAGCGCTCCGGGGCCTCGCTGCCGGGCAGGTCGTTTTCCCGGCGCACGCCGAGCACGCGCTCTTCAAGGTTGGCCAGGCGGCAGGATTGGAGGCGCAGTTTCCACACGCGCCGCGCGGGATGCAGAAGGTCGAGTTGGTCAAGTTCGCGCCAGTGTCCGCGCAGGCGGCAGAGCGTGTAGCGGGACTCGAGCAGCGGCATATCGAACGTCTTGCCGTTGAAAGTCACGGCGGTGTTAAAGCGCCGCATCAATTCTCCAAGGCGCAAAAGCATCTCCGGTTCGTCGCCGTAGTCGCGCAGTATGTATTGCTCGGTGACGAATTCGTCCCCTTCGACATAGGCCGCGCCGACGAGGAAAGCCAGCGTGCCCGCGCCGCCGGACAAGCCGGTCGTCTCGGTATCGAGAAAGAGGCACTTTTCCACGGAAAAGCCCTCCCCCGCCCCCAGCCGTTCCAGTCCGCGCGCAGGCAGGGAAAGCAGCCCCTCGGGCGCTCTGCGGCGGTCTGTGCGCACGACGAGGCCGCCGCGTTCCTCCCTCGTCGGCCTTGCGGCGGGGGCAGGCGCGATCGCTTGCAGCTTCGCGCGCAGTCCGGAAGCCATCCTCCTCACCACCTTCTCTTCATTTTAGGCGCATGGGCGGCGCTTGTCAAGCCTTACAGCGCGCGTGCCAAAGCCTTTAACAACCATGGCGCCGCAACGCAAATCAGATTTTGCGACGCGCGCCTCTCTCTGCTTTTTCCAACAACTCTGGCAAAGCGCTCCTCGACGCTCAAAACAACGCGGCGACCGTCGCTGCGTTTTCCTGATCTGTCCTCTTTCCCTTGAAAGCTACGCCCGCAACCGTGTTTGATAAACGCGCAGACATCCGCCGTTTATCGCCCGCGCCTGCGCAGGCGTGCCTCGAGTTGGAAATTTCGCCAGCTTTGCGCAGGCATGCAAGAAAACACCATGGCGCTTGCTCTTGATTCTTAACGGTATGTCTGTATAATAAACAGTATCAACCGCAAAGGACGTGCAGTGTGAGTAAGACCAGTGACAAACAGACGATTTCGGCGCAGCTGCCGCTTTTGCCCCTGCGCGGGATGCTCGCTTTCCCCAATACGATGGCGACGCTGGACGTGAGCCGCGCGCGCTCCGTAGCGGCGCTGGAATGCGCTCTGGAGGGCGACCGGCGGCTGTTCGTGGTCGCGCAGCGCGACGCTGGCGTGGACGCGCCGCACCTGGAGGATATGTACACCGTGGGCACGGTCGTGGATATCCGCCACGTGTTGCGCCTGCCGGACAACAGCGTGCGCGTGCTCATCGAAGGCGAATGCCGGGCCATCCTGCTGGATGTGGAGGAACGCGGCGATATGCAGCGCGCCGCGCTCATGGTGCTCAAAACGGAAAACGACACGGACGCGGACAGCGAAGCGGCTGTACGCCGTCAGGCCATGCTGCGCGCCATTCGCCGTCAGGCTTTCCAGCTGGCGCGTGCGCGCGGAGAGAACCTTTCCAGCGAACTGCGCGCCCAGATCAGCGGCGAAAAGCACCCGGACGCCCTCTGCGACGTGGTGGCGGCGAATTTCCTGAGCAATGTCGAGGACAAGCAGGCCGTGCTCGAGTGCATGTCGATCGACCTGCGGCTCGAAACGCTCCTGACGGCTCTGGCGCGGGATCTGAAAGTCACGGCGCTGGAAGAAAAAATCCATGCGCGCGTGCGCGAGGCCATGGACAAATCCAACCATGACTATTACCTGCGCGAGCAGATCCACGCCATCCAGGAAGAACTTGGCGAAGACGAGGATGAGGAGTTGCGCGCGCTGCGCGCCCGCCTGCGCGATTCCAAAATGGAGGGCGAGGCCCGCGAGCGCACGGAAAAGGAACTTTCGCGCCTGGCGCGCACATCCATCCACGCTCCGGAGAGCCCGGTGCTGGAAAACTATATTGAAACGATGCTCGATCTGCCCTGGGGCGTAAAGACCGGTGGCAGGATCGACCTCACGCGCGCCGCCAAAGTGCTCGATCAGGATCACTACGGCATGCGCGAGATCAAGGACAGGTTGCTTGAGTATCTGGCCGTCGTCAAACACAAGGGCGACTTAAAGAGCCCCATCCTCTGCCTTGTGGGCCCTCCGGGCGTGGGCAAGACCTCCATCGCCCGTTCCGTCGCCCGCGCTCTGGGGCGCAAGTTCACGCAGATGTCGTTGGGTGGCGTACACGACGAGGCTGAGATCCGCGGCCACCGGCGTACCTATGTCGGCGCCATGCCGGGGCGGCTGATCTCCGCCATCCGCCAGTGTGGCGCGATGGACCCCGTGTTCTTGCTCGACGAGGTGGATAAGATCTCCCGCGATATGCGCGGCGATCCCTCCTCGGCGCTGCTCGAGGCGCTCGATCCGGCGCAGAACGATCACTTCCGCGACCACTTTATCGAGGCGCCGTTCGACCTTTCGAGCGTCCTGTTCATCACCACCGCCAACACCACCGACACCATCGACCGGGCCCTGCTCGACCGCATGGAGGTCATCGAAGTGCCCAGCTACACGTTGGAGGAAAAGCTGGTCATCGCCAAAAAGTACCTGCTGCCCAAGCAACTCGCGGCCCATGGCCTGAAAAAGGGCGATCTGCGAATTGGCGACAAGGCGCTGCGCGCGATCATTGAAGGCTATACGCGCGAAGCCGGCGTGCGCGAGTTGGAGCGCACCATCGCCCGCGTCTGCCGGCGCGCCGTCCTTGCCTTGCAGCAGGATCAGGCGCTTGCCTGTCTGCGCGTGCGCCCGGAAGATCTGCACGGTCTGCTCGGCGCGGTGCGCTATCTGCCCCGCAGCGAGGCGGGCAAGGCGCGCGTCGGCCGCGTCAACGGGCTGGCGTGGACGAGCGTCGGCGGCGAACTGATGCCCATTGAAGCGCTGGTGCTGGAAGGCAAGGGCGAATTCAAACTCACCGGCAAGCTTGGCGACGTGATGCGCGAATCGGCGCAGATCGCCCTCAGCGTGGCGCGCAGGCGCCTGGGCGATTTCGGCGTGGCGGCGGACTTCCTGGAAAAACACGATCTGCACGTGCACGTGCCCGAGGGCGCGGTGCCCAAGGACGGCCCCTCGGCGGGCGTGGCGCTCGCCTGCGCCATACTCTCGGCAGTGGCGAATGTCCCGGCGCGCGCGGATGTGGCCATGACGGGCGAACTGACGCTGCTGGGCGACGTGCTGCCCATTGGCGGCGTCCGGGAGAAGCTGCTGGCCGCCTATCGCGCCGGCGTGACGGACATACTTTTGCCGCGGGAGAACGAACGCGACCTGGAAAAAATCGATGCGGATATACGCGCGAAGCTGCGGATCACGCTGCTGGACAATATCGACGACGCGGTAGCCCTGGTGTTGCCGCAGCCTCGGGAAATGAAGGTGGCCGTATGATGACCATCCGCAGCGCCAAATTCGTGCTGTCCCTCGACCGTCTGCGCGCATTCCCCGGCCAGGGAATGCCGGAGATCGCCATGGCGGGCAAGTCCAACGTGGGCAAATCCTCGATGATCAACAGCCTGCTCGGCAATTCCAAATTGGCGCGCACATCTTCAGAGCCGGGCAAGACGCGCCTGATCAACTTCTTTCAGGTCAACGAGCAATTCTGGCTGGTCGATCTGCCCGGCTATGGCTTTGCCAAGGCGCCCAAGGCCGAGCGCGACAAGTGGGGCGCGATGATCGAAGGTTATCTTGAGGGCTCGAAACACTTAAAGCGCGTGCTGCATCTGGTGGACATCCGCCACGCGCCTACGCGCGACGATCAGATGATGGTCGAGTACCTGCGCCACTACGATATCCCCTTCACCGTAGTGGCCACCAAGGCAGACAAACTCTCCAAGGCGGCGAGGGGGCGCTCCATCCCCCTCATTTGCCGCACGCTGGCCGTGCAGCCCTGGGAGGTCATCCCCTATTCCTCCGAGGACGGCACCGGCCGGGAAAAAATACTGGAACTTTTGGAAAACGAGATCGCAAACGGGTGTGAGGACGATGCGTAAACAATTTCGCGGCGGCCTTTTGCTGGCGCTGGCCGCGCTGATCTGGGGCATGGCCTTTTCCGCGCAGAGCGAGGCCGGCAAGCACATGGGGCCGTTCGCCTTTACGGCGGCGCGCTCCTTTATCACGTTTTTCGCGCTGCTGCTCTTCGAGGCGGTGGGCAGCCGCGGCAGGCGACAGGCGCAGGCGGTTCAGGCCGCTCCCCTGTCCGCTTACATAAAGGTCGGCGCGCCGCTGGGCGCGGTGATGTTCGCCGCCTCGGCGCTGCAGCAACTTGGCCTCACCATCGACCCCAGCGCCGCCAAGAGCGGCTTTATCACCGCGCTGTACATCGTCATCGTGCCCATCCTCGGCCTGATCTTCTTCCGCCGGCGCGTGGGCGTGCAGATGTGGCTGGGCGTGGCGCTGTCGCTGGTTGGTCTGGCGCTTTTGTGCGTCAAGGACGGTTTCACCATCGGCGCGGGCGACTTGGTGACGTTGGCCTGCGCGGTGATGTTCGCCGTGCACATCGTCGCCGTCGATCGCTTTGCCGGCGGCTTGAGCGCGCCGCGGCTTTGCTGCGTGCAGTTTGGCTTTACGGGCCTGCTGGCGCTCATCGTCGCCCTCTTTACCGAGACGGTGCGCTTTTCTGACATGCTCGCCTGCTGGCCGAGCCTCTTGTACGTGGGCGTGTGCTCCGGCGCGATGGGCTATACGCTGCAAATCGCCGGACAGAAGTATACGGAACCGACGGTGGCTTCGCTCATACTCTGCCTGGAGAGCGTGTTCGCCGCGGTGGGCGGCTGGCTGCTGCTGGGACAGGTGCTCTCCGCGCGCGAGATGGCCGGCTGTGCGGTGATGCTCGCCGCCTGCGTGCTGGCGCAGCTTCCAGAAAAGCGCCGCGCCGCCGTCGGCCGCTGAAGTCCTTTTCCATATCGACGCAAAGGGAGCGATACCATGCTGCAAAAGCGATGCCGCGATTACGGTCTTACGGTCGGCGAGTTGCCTGCCGGGCCGCTCAATAAAATCAGCGACGTGCCCGGCGTGCTGGTCGGCCACGCGACGCTCGACGACGCGCGCCACAAGACCGGCGTGAGCGTGGTCATCCCCGGCGCGGGCGATCCGTTTTTCCACAAGCCCGTGGCCGCCGCTTTCGTGCTCAACGGCTTTGGCAAGACGCTGGGACTGATGCAGGTGGAGGAATTGGGCGTCATTGAAACGCCCATCGCCATCACCAACACGCTCAACGTCGGTCGCATACACGACGCCATGGTCGGCTATATGATTGATCGCTGCCAAAAGGCCGGTTACCGCCTGACCTCCGTAAACCCCGTCGTCTGCGAGTGCAACGACGCGGGGCTCAACGACATACAGGACCGCGCGCTGGGCACGGAGCATCTGCGCGCCGCCATCGCCGACGCCCGCGCCGACTTTGCCGAGGGCGACATTGGCTGCGGCAAGGGCACGGTCTGCCACTCCTTGAAGGGCGGCGTCGGTTCCGCCTCCCGGCAGGTGGAACTGGACGGCAAGACCTACACGCTCGGCGTGCTGGTGCAGAGCAACCACGGCTCTCTGAAAGACCTGCGCATCGATGGAAAGCCTGCCGGGCGCATGATCGACGCCGCGCTCAATGCCTCCGCGCCGGACAAGGGCTCGATCATCAGCATTATGGCCACGGACGTTCCCCTCTCCTCGCGCCAACTCGGACGGGTTCTCAAGCGCGCCAGCGTTGGCCTTGCCCGCCTTGGCTCCTTTATCGGCCACGGCAGCGGCGAGGTGATGCTCGGCTTCACCACCGCCAACCGCATGCCGCATGACTCTGAAGGGCAACTGCTGCCTTTCCACGCGCTCGCGGAGAGCAAGATCGACCTGCTCTTCCGCGCCATGGCCGAGGCCGAGGAGGAAGCGGTACTTAACTCCATGCTCGCCGCGCAGAGCGTGACCGGCTTTGACGGCACGACGAAGCGCAGCCTGCGCGAATTCATGGGGCAGATACGCGCCTGACGGGCGGCGACGCATGACGCAAGCGAGGAGGAAGAACCATGGAAAAGCCTTCCATCCGCATCCCCCATCCGGCGCCTTTCTGGTTCGTCGTCATCTGTCTGGGTGGCGGAGCCTGCGCGTTCCTTGTACTGGCGGTCATCCGCGCGCTGTGCGGGGATTTTCTCAATGTCTTTCTCTGCCTTGCCGCCGCAGCGATCTTCATCGCCGGCGTGCGCTTTGAGGTGCGCATGAGCGGCGACTTTTTCCGCATCGACGAGGAGGCCATCCACATCTTCCGCGACTGGCGGGAGACGGACAGCCTGCGCTGGGACGAACTGACCAGTCTGGCCATCCGTCCGGGGCAGTACAGGGGGAAGCCCCGGCGATTTGTCGAAGCGGGCGCGCAGGTGATGAAGGACGGCGCGTGCGTAAAGGACAGGCGCGTGTCCATCCCGATGCCGTACTTTCCCGCAAAGGACGCATCGTTCCTGCTCAAGTGCATGCGGCCCATGCTTTCAAAGCTGCAATTCAAGGAAGAGGATGGCCCGCATCGTTTGGAGCATTGAGCGTCGCCCCGCGCCTTGACAAGCGCGGCGGAGCGCTGTATAATCAATCTACCGTCATCCGCGCCGCTATGGTGGAATTGGCAGACACAAAGGACTTAAAATCCTTCGGAAGAAATTCCGTATCGGTTCGAGCCCGATTAGCGGCACCAACCCCGGCCTCATCGCGGGCCGGGGCGTTTTTGTACGCAAAAGCCACGGCAGTGACGCCGTGGCTCGTTTGCGAGGATGCACTTTAGAAGATATAATCGGAATTGGCGGCGGGGCGCTTCTTCATCTCCTCGCGCTTGGCGGAGTGCTTTTCGCTCTCGTAGCCCATCACCGCATAGGAAGCGACCTTGGACTCCTCGACGCCAGGCTGATTGAAGGCGTCGATGTTGAGCAGCGCGCCGGCGTAGGCCGTCACCAACTCGAGGAAATACAGCAGCTGGCCGATGGTTTCTTCACAGACCGTGGGCAGCGTAATGGTCTGGCTGACGTGGCCGGAGCGATAGACGGCGTATTCCGTGCCCTGGCGCTCGGCCTCGATGAGCTGGTTGTGGCTCTTGCCGCCGAGGAAGGCGATGGTGGGCACGTCGTCGCAGCCGTGCGGAATGGGCGTGGTGGCGCGGAAGTTCTCCACGCGCAGGAAGGTGATGACCTTATCGAAC
>CAMMGP010000015.1 GCA_946496415.1 uncultured Clostridia bacterium
ACTGCCGCCGGACGCGGCCATTTCGCGCTGGGAAGTCCTCGGCACGTGGCGCGGCACGGCCGCCCCGTCCGAGCAATTCCTCGGCTTCTGGCGCGGCGAGGCCAAGGGCGCGGCCAGCATCACCCTCGCCCGCGCGGACGCCGAAAACGGCGCGGTGGTCGCGCTTCTGTGGGGAGAGAAGGTCGAGATGCAGCCGCTCCCCTTTGACATCGAGGTTTTCATCATCGATACGGCGCTGCAAAACGAAAGCGCCCCTTCCGGCACGGAATGATGTGCCGGAAGGGGCGCTTATCGCGCTTACACTGTGAACCGTATGCAATGGATCTGCGGCGGCGCGCCCACGCGCAGCGTCACCCGGCTCATGCCGATGCCGTTCGATACGATCGTCCGCACCCCGCCCAGCGTGCATTCGCCGCTGATCCAGGCGTGGCTGAAGGGCTCGAAAAAAAACGTGTAGGGCGATATGCCCAGCACATTGAACTGCCCGCCGTGCGTGTGGCCGGAAAGCTGCAGGTCGGGCCGCGCGCCCGCGCCAAAGTCGCAGACGACGGGGTAGTGGGCAAGCAGCACGCGCGCGCTCGCCCCGTCATGGGGGAAGACGGCCTCCGGGCGGGGATGGCCGTGCTTGCGCTCGTCCACGCCGCCCAGCCGCAGTCCTTCCAGAAACACGCTCTCGTTGACAAGCAGGCGCGCGTGCGGCGAAACCGCCCGCGCAAAGCCGGGCAATTCGCGGTCGTTGTTGCCCAGGCAGGCGTACACCCCCAGCGGGGACGAAAGCAGGGGGAAAAAGTGCAAAAGCCGCGCAAGGCTCCCTTCGTCCTCGGCAAAGTCGCCGCCGATGCAGACAGCGTCCGCCTGCATTGCCGCCACGCGGGCCAAAAGCGCCTCCATGGCCGCGTCTGAAAAGCGCGGCGAGGCGTGTATGTCGCTGAAAAAGGCCAGTTTCATGCCCGCGAGCGCGGGGCAGGAAAAGGCGTGCTCCACCGTCTCCACACCCTCGCCGGGCGTGGTGGAAAAGAAGCGGCGCGGCGCGGTGAAGAAACGGCCCATCACTTCACCAGCAGCGCCGCGCCGATCATGCCGGCGTTGTCGCCCAGTTCCGCGGGCAAAAACTGCGCCGGATAGCGGTATTCCATCTGCGAATAGCGCCGGTAAGCGGCGATGATGCGGGAAATGAAGCGCTCGCCCAGCTTCATCACGCCGCCGCCATAGACGAACACGTTGATGTCGAAAATCTGATACAGCGACTGGAACATGCGGCCCAGGTATTCCGCGCCGCGCTCGATCACCTCAATGGCCAGCGGGTCGTCTTCCGCCAGCGCCTTGCCCACGGCCACCATGTCGATGCGCGCCACGGTGCCGGCGTGGTCGAGTATGCGGCTCTCCGCGCCCTCCTGAATGCGCTCCATGGCGTACTTGGCCATGTTCAACCCCGAGGCGACGGATTCCACGCAGCGGGAAACGCCGCAGCCGCAGGGTTAGCCCGTTGAATCGGAAACGAACATATGGCCGATCTCGCCGGCGCAGCCGTGAATGCCGCGGTAGAGGTCGCCGCCGAGGATCAGTCCGCCGCCCACGCCCGAGGCCACGGCCACGTAGATCATGTCGCGGAAGCCGCGCCCCGCGCCCAGCCGGTGCTCGGCCAGCGCCGCGGCGTTGGAGTCGTTATCGACGAACACCGGCAGCCCCATGCGCTCCTCCAGCATGTCGCGCACCGGTGTATCGTTGAGTTGATAGAGGTCGGCGGTTTCCAGAAGCACGCCGGCGGCGAAGTCCACATGCGAGGGAAAGGCCGTGCCCACGCCGCGCACTTCCTCCAGCGGCACGCCCGCGCCGCGCGTGAGTTCCCGCGCGTAGCCGTCGAGGGCGTCCATCATCTCCTCGGCGGTCAATTCCGCGTCGGTGGGGCGCTGGATCACGCGCACCAGCCGCATCTGTTCGTCAAACAGGCCGCAAAGCGTCTTCGAAGCGCCAACGTCGATGCCGATCACGTACTTTTTCATGCCGCTCCCTCCCGTTTGTACTATTGTAGCCCAGTTTGGCAAAATATTCAACCAGAAATTTGCGAAAATGTCCGGAAATCGCGGGCCGCGCCCCGAGAAACAGATCACATTCTTTTGCCGCGCGCCGTTTGCAAACGGCACGCAGTTGTGAAAAAAACGCGGCGAAACGGCAAAGCCGCCACGAGGGCGGTTGACAGGCCCGCGCCGGGCGAATATACTGTCCTTGAGCCGCCCATGGACGGACTTTGCAAAAGAGAGGTTCAAACGATGAAACGATGGATGCGGGCGCTGGCCCTTGCTCTGGCGCTGCTGCTGGGAACGGCGGCGCTGGCCGAGAATATGACGCTGCCGGAACAGATCGCCGCCGCGGAGGAAGAAGTGCTTCAGTGGCTGGATGACGGCGGCGCGATCGCGGAAGAGGACGCGCACAAAGCCGTTGAATACCTTCTGGATCGCGGTTCGGCGCTGTTTGCGGGCGCCGGGGAACTGACCGGGGAAGAGGCCGTGCTCGTCTCGCAGGCCGTCACCTATCTGGAGCAGGCCTGCGCGCGCGTGGGCATCGCCGTGGATCATCCCGTGGTGCGCCTGTGCACGGCCATGCGCACGGCGGTGGAGCAGCTTTACAAGCAGGAGCTTTCCTGGGAGGATTCCGGCGTGGAGAGTTACGCCGTGGCCTTTGAGAGCGCCCGCGAGGAACTGACTGCGGACATGGACGGAAACATCGCCGACCTGTGCGACCGCGCCGCCATCCTCAAGGCCCGCCTTGAGCAGGTGGAGGCCGAAACGCTGCAATGGCTCAAGGAGAAGGGTGGCGTGGCGAAGGAAGAACTGGAAAAGGCCATCGACTACCTGCGCGAGCACGCCGCGGAACTGGAAAAGGACATCTCTGAGGTCAGCGAGGACGTGGCGGCGGAACTGACCCGCGCTCTCGTCTGCGTGGAGGAGGCGGTCAAGGAGGGCCTGGACGAGGCCGGCGAGGCCGTGGGCGACATGGCCGAGCAAGTGCGCGAAGGCGTGGACGCCCTCTGGAAGGAGGGCAAGACGTGGGCCGAGGCCGGCATGGACGAGGTCAAGGCCGCCTATGAAGTTGCCCGCGACGCCGTGGAGAGCGGCTGGCAGCAGCTCGCCGCCGCCATCAGCGAATTGTTCAGCTGAGCAGAGGATAAAACAAAGAGCGCCTGCACATCGCGCGATGTGCAGACGCTCTTTGCGTGTTCTACTGCGGCGCCTTTCGGTACAGCAGCAGCTTGCGCGCCACGAAGTTCCAGACCAGCACGATCAGTGTGGCGATGATCTTGGAGAGCATGAAAAACAGCCCCGCCCATTCGGTCAGCGCGTGCACCAGCCCCATGGTCAAAAGCAGGCCCACCGCGCCGATGAGCGCGTAGCCCAGAAACTCGCCGCCCGCGCCCGTGCGGGCCTTTTCCACCTGGAATACGAGCCATTTGGAAAGCAGGTAGTTGACTGTCAGGCCGGCGAAAAAGCCGCAGACCACGCCCACCTGGTAATGCGCGCCCAGGCGCTCCACCAGCCAGACCACGGCCCAATCGACCAGCGCCGCGAAGCCGCCCACGAAGGCGTAGCGGAAGAATTGCACCATCGCGTTGGTGGTGGGCCGGCGAAACAGCCCCTGAACGTCTCTGCGGCGCAGCAGCGACAAAAGCTCTCGCATGCGCTCACCTACTTTGCTTCCTTGGTTTCGTGATAGCTCTGCTCGGTGTTTACGTTCCAGAGATTGGATTTGTCCTCGATACCCTCGCGGATGTTGCGCACGGCCTCAAAGGCCGTGACCATGGAATGATCCATGTTGTTGTAGCGGTGCTGGCCGTTGCGACCCACGCAGTAGAGGTTTGCAAAGCCGTCCAGATAGGCGCGCAGCTTGTCCATTTCGTCGTACGTGTCGAAATAGGCGGGGTAGGCCTTCTTCACGCGCTCCTGGTGGGCGTCGAGCACCGCGTCCGTCCCGGAGAGCACGCCCATGGACACCAGTTCGCGCTTGGCCATGTCGATCCACTCCGCTTCGGACATGTTCCAGTACTTGTCGCCCTCGGCGCAGAAGTATTCCAGGCCGATCCAGACCGTGTGCTCGGGGTCCTTGACCATGTACGGCGACCAGTTGTTGAAAATCTGGATGCGCCCCAGGCGCACGTGCGCGTCCTGCACGTAGATCCAGCAGTCCGGCACGATGTTGCCCAGCGTTTTCATCTCCGTCTCGTTCTTGAGTTCCAGGCGCGGCACCAGCAGGCCCACGGTGACAAAATCGCGGTAGGGCAGGCCCGCGGCGATGCGCCGCATGTCCTCCGGCGCGCCGGGAATGCCCAGCACCAGATCCTTTACCGGCATGGAACTGATGACCACGTCCGCCGCCTGCACGTGCTCCTGCCCGTCCTGCTCGTAGCGCACGCCGGTGACGCGGCCGCCCTCCACGGTCAGTCCGGTCACGCGGCAGCCCAGGCGGATGTCCGCGCCCTTTTGCCGCGCGCGCTCCGCCACCGTTTCCCTACGGTGGCCGGGGCCGTACTTGGGATAGCTGAATTCCTCGATCAGCGAAGTTTCCACCTTGCTCTTGTCGCCCTTGTCGGGGCGCAGTTTGCGCAGCATGTCCGCGAGTATGGCGCGGATGGACAGCCCCTTGACGCGCTGCGCGCCCCAGGCTGCGGAGATCTCGCGCGGATGGCGGCCCCAGAGCTTTTCCGTGTAGCTTTCAAAGAACATGGAGTAGAGCTTCCTGCCGAAGCGGTTGATGTAGAAGTTCTCCAGCGAATCCTCGGGCAGTTTGCGCGCCGTCGCCGCCAGATAACTCATGCCCGCCTCCAGCGTGGTGACAAGGCCCATGTTGCGGATGGTGTTCGCATTCATGCGCACGGGATAATCAAAGAACTTTTTATGGTAATAGATGCGCGAAACGCGCCGGCGCGTGAGCATCACCTCATCGGTGCTCTCCGGGTCGGGCCCGCCCGCTTTCAAGGGCACATTGCGGCCGAGGATGCGGTCGTCCATCGCGGGCGCGCCCTGCAGGGGCATGAACTTTTCCCACCAGGCCACCACGCGGTCGTCCTTGGAAAAGAAGCGGTGGCCGCCGATGTCCATGCGGTTGCCGTTGTGGCGCACGGTGCGGGAAATGCCGCCAAAGGCTTGTGATTCCTCGAAAACCGTCACCGCGCAGTCCCCGCCGCCGTCGAGCAATTCATAGGCCGCCGTCAATCCGGCCGGGCCCGCGCCAATGATGATGATCTTCTTCATATCGCATCTCCTGAAATCAACATACAATATACTTATCATAGCGTTTTTGACACAGTTTGTCAATCGTTCATTCGCGGCTTTGCCCCAGGATACGGCATATTTTGTCATAATTCGATTGACAGGCCCGCGCGATTATGCTAACATGAAGTTCGCATATCCGAAAACACGGGAGGAGCGCGCCGCATGAGTAATATCGCCGGAAAACGGCTGGATGCCAAGCGCAGGAACATACTCTACGCCTGCGTATTGCTCGCCTATGTCCTGTTCAACCTGTCCTTCATCCTCTGCCACGAAAACTGGCGCGACGAGGCGCAGGCATGGCTGCTGGCGCGCGATCTGTCCATTCCGGAGTTGTTTGAGCAAATGTCCTACGAGGGGCATCCCTGCCTGTGGCACTTGCTGCTCATGCCGCTGGTCAGGCTGGGGCTTCCCTATATCTCCATGAATATACTCAGCCTGCTCATCATGGCGGCGGCCGCGGCGCTGCTTTTGTGGAAGGCCCCGCTGCCGCTGCCGATCAAGATACTCGCGCTGTTTGGCTGCGCCTTTTCGTATTTTTATCCCGTGATCTCCCGCAGCTATTGCCTGATCCCTCTGTTTGCCTTCATGATGGCGCATTTTTACCGCACCCGCAGGGAAAAGCCCGCGTGGTACGGGCTGTCCATCGCCCTGATGGTGCAGACGCACGTCATCATGCTGGGCATGGCGGGCGCGGCTTCGCTGGTCTGGCTGGCGGAGGCTGTCGCCGGCTACCGCCGCGACCACGACCGCCGCGCGCTGCTTTTGCAGGGCGGCGGCCTGCTGCTGCCGCTGCTGAGCCTCGTGCTTCTGCTTTTGCAGATATCCGCCCCGCAGGCGTCCACCGCCTACCACTTCAGCATGGACAAGCTTCTCTCGCTGCCGGGGCGCGTTCTTTCCGCGGCGCGGAAGCTGTTTTCCATCCTTCCCGCCCCGCTGAACATTCTCGCGGTGGCGCTGGCGGCGCTCTTCTGCCTGTGGGCGCTGATCCGCGCGGTGCGCAAGCGCGAATCCACGCTGCTCAAGGCGTTCGTGGTTCTGGCGCTGGCCGTGGCCTTCCAGTTCGCCGTGCACGTGCTCATCCGCCCCAGCACGAACGTGCGCATGTTCTCCATCTTCTTTATCGTGCTCTGGTTCGCCTGGGTGAGTTGGCCGGACATCAGGGATGTGTGGCTGCGCCGTCTGCTGGCGCTGGCGCTGGTCGCCATGGAACTGGTCACGTATTTCCTCTGCCCGTGGATATTCAACGAATACCGCTACCCGTATTCGGGCGCGATGGACTGCGCCGCGTTCATCCGCGAAACGCTGCCGGAGGAGACGATCTTTCTTGAGGTCAACGAGGCGCGCGCCTCGGCGCTTTTGCCGTATCTTTCCGAAGACTACGTATTTTACAGCCCCCGCGACGGCGAGCCGGTCAGCTTCGCCTCCTGGGATCGGGAGCACTACGCGCAGACGGAACTGTCGGATTACGAGAGCATCCGCGACTGGGCGCTCGCCCTGGACCCCGACTGCGAGAGCGTCTGCCTGATCGTCACCGCGACCGACGACGCTTTTGAGGATCACCTCATCGACGTCCTGGAGCCGTACACCGCAGACGCGGAGCCACTCTACCGCTCGCCGGACGAGCCCATGCTCACGGACGAGCGCTATACGCTCTACGCCATTCCCATCGCCTAGAGCGCAGACCAGGCCCGCGAGCGCAAGGATCGCCCTGATGACCGGGATCAGCGGCGATCTTTGTTTTTCCCGCCAGCCGCCTGTTCGGTCGCGCCGGAAGCCGTGTATTCATATTTTTGGAATATTTATGCAAGCGCAATGCGCAACACCGCCGCCGCAAGCCCATTTTGCCGGAAAAAACCGCAACGCAGATGTGTAAAATTGGATTTAATATGCACATAAAATGCAAAAAACGAAGAAAAATGTGGAAAATCATGCAGTTTCTGCAAGGAGGCCGACAGCCGATTTCGCGGTTCTCCGGACAGTGGTGGCGTAAAACGCATATTGTTTCACTGATTTAACAGAAATGCCATTGACGCGGTACACCGCTGGTGATACGATAAGAAAAAATTCCGAGGGAGACAAACAGCAAGGACGCGAGCGAGGCACGAGAACCGCTCGCCGTTTCCCGTTTCAGCGACTGCGTATGCGCGCGCCGCGGCGCGCGTGTTTCGTTAGTACATTCAGGAGGTAGGATCCATGAAAAAGACTTTTGTGGCAATGCTTCTGGCCGTCGTCATGGCGCTGACCATGGTGAGTGGCGCCCTCGCCGAGGAAACCGCGGCGATCAAGGTCGGCCTCATCGGCCCGATGACCGGCGACGCCGCCAGCTATGGCGTGTCTGTCGCGCAGGGCGCGGAGTTGGCCGTGGGCGAAGTCAACGCCCTGGGCGGCGTGCAGCTTGAACTCAACGTGCAGGATGACGAGCACGATCCGGAAATGTCCGTCAATGCCTATAATACGCTTTGGGACTGGGGCGCGCAGATGATCATCGGCACCGTCACCACCTCCCCGTGCATCGCCGTGGCCGCCGAGGCCTACAACGACCGCATGTTCATGCTCACCCCGTCGGCCTCGTCCACGGACGTCATCGCCGATAAGGACAACGTCTATCAGATCTGCTTCACCGACCCGGCGCAGGGCTCCGCTTCGGCGCAGTACATCGCCGAGCACGGCCTGGCCACCAAGGTCGCCGTGATCTACAACAACGCCGACGCCTACTCCACCGGCATCTATCAGACCTTCGAGGCAGAGGCGGCCGAGTTGGGTCTGGAAGTCGTCGCCGTGGCCACCTTCACCAACGAGACGACCGACTTCTCCGTGCAGCTGACGCAGGCGCGCGAGGCCGGCGCGGAGCTGGTATTCCTGCCCATCTACTACACGCCCGCTTCGATGATCCTCCAGCAGGCCGCGAACATGGAGTTCAAGCCCATCTTCTTCGGCGTGGACGGTATGGACGGCATCCTCAATATCGAGGGCTTTGATACCTCCCTGGCCGAGGGCGTGATGCTGCTCACCCCCTTCTCCGCCGACGCCACCGATGAACTGACCGTCAACTTCGTCACGAACTACGAAGCCGCCTACGGCGCGACGCCCGATCAGTTCGCCGCCGACGCCTACGACGCGGTCTACACCATCTACGCTGCCGTCAACGCCGCCGGCATCACCGCCGATACGCCCACCGAGGAGTGCTGCGATCTGCTCATCGAGGCCATGCAGGGCCTGGAGATCAAGGGCGTGACCGGCACCATGACCTGGGACGCCACCGGCGCCGTCACCAAGACCCCGACCGCCGTGCGCATCGAGAACGGCGTCTACGTCGGCTTTGACGTGAGCGCCGCCGCGGAAGCTCCCGCTGAGGAAGCCGCCGCGGAATAATCTGAGCGCGTTTTTTGCCCGGCTCCGGTTTCCGGGGCCGGGCTTTCGGGATTTTATGATCCCCGCGCCCGCTCGGGCGCTCAACGGCGATCGGCCGCGCGAATACGACGGATCGCCGTTGGTCGCTTGAATGGACGCATGAACAAAGCGGCGCGCGCCGCCGCAGGGGGTGGAAGCCTATGACCTTGTTCCTTTCCTACCTTATCAACGGCATAAGCCTCGGCAGCATCTACGCCATCATCGCCCTGGGCTATACGATGGTGTATGGCATCGCCCGCATGCTGAACTTCGCCCATGGCGACGTCATCATGGTGGGCGCCTACATCTGCTTCTGCGCCACGCAGTATCTCGGCCTGCCCGCGGTGGTGGGCGTGCTGGTGGCCATGGTGGCCTGCACGGCGCTGGGCGTGACCATCGAGCGCCTGGCCTACCGCCCCTTGCGGCAGGCGGCCTCCCTGGCTGTGCTCATCACCGCCATCGGCATGAGCTACCTTTTGCAGAATCTGGCGCTGCTCATCTGGGGCCCGAACCCCAAGAGTTTTGCTTCCGTGGTGAGCATCGGCTCCATCTCTCTGTTTGACGGCGCGCTGCTCATCAGCGGCGAGACGATCGTCACCGTGCTTGCCAACATCGTCATCATGGTGGCGCTGACGCAGTTCACCGGCCGCACGAAGATGGGCAAGGCCATGCGCGCCGTGTCTGAGGACCGTGGCGCGGCGGAACTGATGGGCATCAACGTCAACCACACCATCGCCCTGACATTCGCCATTGGCTCGGCGCTGGCGGCCATCGCGGGCGCGCTTCTGTGCTCCTCCTATCCCACGCTGCAGCCCACCACCGGCTCCATGCCGGGCATCAAGGCCTTTACCGCGGCGGTATTCGGTGGCATCGGCTCCATCCCCGGGGCGATGATCGGCGGCGTGCTGCTGGGCGTGATCGAGATCCTTGGCCGCGCCTATGTCTCCACGGAACTGGGCGACGCCTTCGTCTTCGCCGTGCTCATCGTCGTGCTGCTGGTCAAGCCCACCGGCCTTCTGGGCAAGAAGGTCAGCGAGAAAGTGTGAGGTGAGACGCATGAAGCTGAAACGATCCACAGTCAATAACCTCATCGCCTACGGCATCGTCATCGTGGCGTTCGTCATCTGCCAGAGCATGATCAGCGCCGGGGCCATGTCGCGTTCTCTGCGCGGCCAGCTGGTGCCCATCTGCGTCTACATCGTCATGGCCGTGTCTTTGAATCTCACGGTGGGCATCTCGGGCGAACTCAGCCTCGGCCACGCCGGCTTTATGAGCGTGGGCGCGTTTTCCGGCATCGTCGCCGCCACCTGGATGGAGAGCGCCTTCGCCATGGAAAACGACGTTGTGCGCCTGCTGCTGGCCATGGTGGTGGGCGGCGTGTTCGCCGGCATCGCCGGCGTCATCATCGGCGTGCCGGTGCTCAGGCTGCGCGGCGACTATCTGGCCATCGTTACGCTGGCCTTCGGCGAGATCATCCGCAACGTGCTCAACTGCGTCTACATCTCCGTGGACGCGGGCCGCGTGTATTTCGCCTTCAACAGCCCGCAACTGCCCGGCAAACTGGTGATTAACGGCCCCGCGGGCGCCACGGGCGTGAGCCGCATCTCCACGTTTGTCATCGGTTTCGTGCTCATCCTCTTTACGCTCTTCGTGGTGCTCAATCTCATCAACAGCCGTTCCGGCCGGGCGATCATGGCCTGCCGCGACAGCCGCATCGCCGCCGAGTCCGTGGGCATCAACATCACCAAGTACCGCATGATGGCCTTCGTCACCTCCGCGGTGCTGGCCGGCATGGCGGGCGCGCTCTACGGCCTCAACTACTCCACGGTCACCGCCGCGAAGTTCGACTTCAACACCTCCATCCTCGTGCTGGTGTTCGTGGTGCTGGGCGGCATCGGCAACATCTGGGGCTCGATCATCGCCGCCACGCTTTTGACGGTGCTGCCCGAGCTGTTGCGCGGCTTCAGCGACTATCGCATGCTCGTCTACGCCGTGGTGCTCATACTCGTCATGCTCGTCACCAACAGCCCGATGATGCGCGCCTTCTTCGCGCGCGTGCTGCCCCACAAGCGGGGAGAGGAAGGGAAAGGAGGCGAGGCGGCATGACGCAGCAGCGCAGATCGACGACGAAAATGGTGCCCTTCCCCAGCCACAGCATCGTGCCTGAGCGCGATGTAGACAAGCTGCCCGTGCTGGAAGCGAGGCATCTGGGCATCGAGTTCGGCGGCCTCAAGGCCGTGGAGGACTTCAACCTCACCATCGGCAAAACGGAGATCGCCGGCCTCATCGGCCCCAACGGCGCGGGCAAGACCACGGTGTTCAACCTTCTGACCAAGGTCTACCAGCCCACCTCCGGCACCATCATGATCAACGGCAAGGACACCGCCGGCATGAACACCGTGCAGGCCAACAAGCTGGGCGTGGCGCGCACCTTCCAGAACATCCGCCTTTTTGGCAACATGAGCGTGGAGGACAATGTGCGCATCGGGCTTCACAACCAGGTGCCCTACGGCATGTTCTCCGGCATCTTCCGCCTGCCGCGCTACTGGAAGCAGGAGAAAAAGCAGCACGAGCGCGCGCTGGAGCTTCTCTCCATCTTCGGCATGCAGGACATGGCCTCCGCCAAGGCAGGCTCCCTGCCCTACGGCGCCCAGCGGCGGCTGGAGATCGTGCGCGCGCTGGCCACGAACCCCTCGCTGCTCCTGCTCGACGAGCCCGCCGCCGGCATGAACCCCCACGAGACGGAAGAATTGATGGACAGCATCATCGCCATCCGCGATCAGTTCCAGATCGCCGTGATGCTCATCGAGCACGATATGAAACTGGTCATGGGCATCTGCGAGGGCATCTGCGTGCTCAACTACGGCCGCGTCATCGCCAAGGGCACGGCGGAAGAGATCCAGAAAAACCCCACCGTCATCGAGGCATACCTTGGCCGCAGAAAGGAGGATGCCCAGTGAGCCTGCTCAAAGTTGAGGACATGCACGTCTACTACGGCAACATACACGCTATCAAGGGCGTCTCCTTCGAGGTCAACGAGGGCGAGATCGTCACTCTCATCGGCGCCAACGGCGCGGGCAAGTCCACCACGCTCAACACTGTCGCCGGCCTGCTCAAGCCGCGCGCCGGCCAGGTGACCTTTAACGGCCAGAACATCGTCGGCATGCCGGCCAGCAAGGTGGTTTCGCTGGGCATGGCGCTCTGCCCCGAGGGCCGGCGCGTGTTCCAGCAGATGACCGTGCGCGAAAATCTGGAAATGGGCGGCTTCACCCGCCCCGCCGGCGAGATCGCCGGTTCGCTCGACCACGTCTTTAAACTCTTTCCGCGTCTCAAGGAGCGCGAAAAGCAGGTGGCCGGAACGCTCTCCGGCGGCGAACAGCAGATGCTGGCCATGGGCCGCGCCCTCATGGGCCGTCCGAAGCTTTTGATGCTGGACGAGCCCTCCATGGGCCTCGCGCCCAAGCTGGTCGATCAGATCTTCGACATCATTGCCGAACTGCACGCCGCCGGCACCACCATTTTGCTGGTGGAGCAGAACGCGCTCATGGCCCTGCAGGTGGCCTCGCGCGGCTACGTGTTGGAAACGGGCCGCATCACGCTCGCCGACGACGCCGACAAACTGCTCGTCAACGACAGCGTGCGCGCCGCCTACCTCGGCGGCTGACGCCCCCCAAAAAAACAAGGCCCGTCCGGAAATGCACTTCCCGGGCGGGCCTTTGCGCGCCGCTTCACAAAAATTTCTTGCGCCGGAAATACCAGATGCACAGCGCCACGATGACCAGACTGACGAAAATGATGAGCGGATACCCCCACGGCCAGGCAAGCTCCGGCATGCCGGTAAAGTTCATGCCGTACCAGCCCGCCAGCAGCGTCAGCGGCAGGAAGATGGTCGTCACCACGGTGAGGAACTTCATGAT
>CAMMGP010000016.1 GCA_946496415.1 uncultured Clostridia bacterium
GCGCAGGCGGCGCGCGATCAACTCAACGCCACCGGCGAACAGTTGCGCGGCGGCCTCGCCGCGGCGGAGCAGTCCATCAGCGACCTGACAAGCGCGAAGCAGAGCGCCCTCGCCGCGCTGGAGGAACAGCGCGCGGCGCTGGAAAATGAGATCGCCGCCCTCGAAGCCGAGTTGGCCACCCTCCAGCCCGGCGACGACGAGCGCATCGCCGAACTAAACGCCCAGCTTGCCGAGTTGCGTTCGCGGCGCGAGGGGTTGCAGGGCACGCTCAATTCCACGTCGGCGGACTATGAAGCGCGCATTGCCGAAGCGCAGGCGACGCGCGACGGCCTCTCTGCGCAGGCGACGGCGGCGCAGGGAAATGTCTCCGCCCTGACGGCGGAGCGCGACAACGCCCTTTCTCCGCTCAGGAACGAACTTGCGCAGGTGGAGGGCAACATCTCCGCCAAGCGGGAGGAACTCGCCGGACTCGATCCCGCCACCGCCGCCGACCAGATCGCCGCGTTGCAGGGCGAGATCAGCGCCCTAGAAGGCCGCCAGGGCGAATTGAACAGCAAGATTTCCAGCCTGCAGAGCGATTATGACGGCCGCATCGCCGCGCTGCAGGGCGAATACGACGCCCTCGCCGGGCAACTCGCGCAGGCCGAGAGCGACCTTACCGCTCTGCAAAACGAGCGCGACGCGGCGCTTGGCGAACTGAACGGACAGATATCCGCCGTGGATGGAGAGATCGCCGCCGCCGAGGCCGAACTTTCCACGCTCACGCCCTCGCCGGACGCCGAGCGCCGCGCCCAGATCGAGGCCGCGCTTGCCGAAAAGCGCCCAGCGCTGGAGAACACCGTCAGCGAAATATCCTCTACCACCGCCAGTTACGACGGCCAGATCGCCGCCGCGCAGGCGCAGAGAGACACCTTGCAGGCCCAGCTTTCCCAGTATGAGGCCGCCTACGACGGCGCGCTTGCCGAGATCGAAGGGCAACTTTCCACCCTGCAAAATCAGCTTTCGCAGGCGCAGGCGGGCCTTGCCGCCATCGAAGAAGGCGGCTATATCGCCAGCTATCAGCAGATGCAGGCGGCGCTGCCACAGCTCGAATCCGGGCTTGCCCAGGTGCAGGCAGGGCGCGAGCAGGCCGACCGCGAATTCGCTTCCGCCCGCAGCCAGATCAGCAGCGGCCGCGCTGAATTGCGCGACGCGCTTGCCCAGATCGAGGATGGCGAACGCCAGCTTGCCGAGGGCCGCGTCGAATTGGAGGACGCCAGGGTGGAACTTGCCGACGGCGTCGAGGAATACGAAGACGGCCGCGCGCAGGCCGACCGCGAATTTATGCAGGCCGAGCGCGAACTGGCCGACGCCCGCGGCGAGATCGCCGACGCGCGGGAAAAGATCTCCGAGATCGACGAGCCGGACGTCTATGTGCTCGACCGCTCCGCCAATATCGGCTACGCCTGTTTCGAGAGCGATTCGCAGATCGTCGAGAGCATCGCCATGGTCTTCCCGCTGTTCTTCTTCATGGTGGCGGCGCTGGTGTGCATGACCACGATGACGCGCATGGTCGATGAGCAGCGCACGCAGATTGGCGTGCTCAAGGCCATGGGCTACACCTCGCGCGCCATCATGGGGAAGTTTATCTTTTATTCCGGCAGCGCCGCCACCATCGGCAGCGTTATCGGCTTCTTCTTTGGCTCCACGGTTTTTCCCAAGGTCATCTGGATGGCGTACAGCCTCATGTACGGCTTTGCTGAGATCGAACTGGTGTTTGATTGGGGCATGGGCGCGCTGGCGCTGGCCGCGGCGCTGCTCTGTTCGGTGGGAGCCACGTGGTTCTCCGTGCGCCGCGAATTGAACCTCGCCCCGGCGCAGCTTCTGCGCCCTGCCGCGCCCAAGGCCGGCAAGCGCATTTTGCTCGAGCGCATCCGTCCGCTGTGGCGGCATCTGTCGTTCATGCACAAGCTTACCATCCGCAATATCTTCCGCTACAAAAAGCGCCTGGTGATGATGATCATCGGCATTGGCGGCTGCACGGCGCTGCTGGTCACCGGCATGGGTATCCGCGATTCCATCAGCGATGTGGTCAACTATCAGTTCGACGAGATCACGCTCTACGACGTCTCCGTCACCTTCGTGGACGCGCAGGACGAGGCCGCGCAGGAAACCTTCCGCCGCGAGGCGGGGGAGGGCGCGGACGTGCTCTTCGTCCACGAGAGCAGCGTGGACGTCTCCGCGGGCGACGTCACCAAGTCCGTCTACCTCGTTTCCACGCAGGCGGAGAGCCTCGAAGGCTTCATCGACATGCACCGGGGCGAGACGCCCGTCGCCCTGCCCGGCGAGGGCGAGGCCGTCATTTCGCTGGGGCTTTCCGAATCGCTGGGCGCGGGCGTGGGCGATACCATCACCGTGCGCGACAGCGACATGAACCCGGCGCAGCTCACCATCTCCGGCGTGTTTGAAAACTACGTCTACAACTACGTCTACGCCCGACCGGAGACGCTGGAGGCCCAGTGGGGCTACGCGCCCGAGGTCAAGAGCGCCTACGTCGCTGTGACCGATGATGTAGACCCGCGCGAGGAAGCGGCGGCGCTCTCTTCCCTGGACGGCGTTGCCAACGTTTCGGCCAACCTCGACATGCGCGACCGCGTCAACAGCATGATGGAGAGCCTTGACTACATCGTCATGCTCATCGTCTTCTCTGCCGGCGCGCTGGCCTTCATCGTGCTCTACAACCTCACCAACATCAACATCACCGAGCGCACGCGCGAGATCGCTACCGTCAAGGTGCTGGGCTTCTTCCCCCGGGAGACGGCCTCCTATGTGTTCTCGGAGAACTTCCTGCTCTGCTTCATCGCCGCCCTGACGGGCCTTCCCATGGGCAAGGCGCTGCACGCCTTCGTCATGGCGCAGGTGAAGATCGACATGCTCCGCTTCGACGTGCGCGTATCGCTTCTCAGCTACGCCGTCTCCGTGGCGCTGACGTTCGTCTTCGCCATCCTCGTAAACCTCGCTTTGCGGGTGAAGCTGGAAAAGATCAACATGGCCGAATCGCTGAAGACAGTGGAGTAGGGGGGACGTGCGCATGGACGCTTTCAATTGCCGCATGGAATTTGGAAACAGCGCCCTGACGTGGCGCGGCCTGACCGTGTTCTCCCACGCCGTGGGTGGGGAAGAAGCGCAAAAATGTGTTTCCTTCGCCATCGACGTCGTCGCGCCCAACTTTTCCTTCAGCGGGCGCGCCGCGTGCCTGCTCGAAGAGATGCGCGAGTGCGCGCAATTCCTGCGCGAAAGCTACGAATTTCGCAATATAGGTTCCTACATGTCCCTGTTTGGCGGGCGCGTGATGTTTTCCACGGACGCGCGCGGCCACTTGATCGTCACGCTCGAACTGGACAGCGACGGCTGCGACCGGCAGGAAGCGTGCTGCGTCTTTCACGCCGACCAGTCCTCGCTGCGGCCCTTCCTGACATCGCTGGAGCGCTTTTTGCGCGATCATGGGGCGGGGACGTCGCTCATCTGACTCTTCCGCGCGGTTGCAGAAAAGCGCTTCCGGGGTGTATCCCGCCGGAAGCGCTTTGTTTTGCAAATGGGCCCTTTAAGAGGGCACGTCCCTGCGGACGACGAGGAATTGCGCGCACAGCCCCGTGAACAGCCCCGCGATGCAGCCGGAGACGAGGAGCACCGGGAGGTAGACGATCAACTCCGGCGTTCGGGTGATCAGTATCGCCACCGCGATCTGCCCGATGTTGTGCAGCACCGCGCTGAGGACGCTGCACACCCAGATATACCGCGCCGGAAGGATGCGCCGCAGCCCCAGCATGCCGCACAGGCAGAGCGTTCCTCCCGCCAGACTGTACAGCAGCGACACGATCTGCCCGCCGAAGAAGGCCCCGAGCACGATGCGGCAGAAAAGCACCAGCGCCGCTTCCCAGGCCCGGCAGCGGTACACCGCGTATACCGTGACGATGTTCGCCAGCCCCAGCTTGACGCCGGGAATGGGCACGAGATCGGGAAGCAGCGATTCAAACACAAAAATGATCAGGGCGACCGTCGTCATCAGCGCCAATTTGGTCATGCGCCGCGTCTTCATACGCACTTCACTCCGATACGCCGTCAACCTGCGCTGCGCCATCGCTCTGCGCCGCGCCGTCTGCGTAGCGGATGACCAGTTTGTGCGGCAAACAGACGATGGACAACGCCGAGGACTGCAAATAGCCCATGTTCACGCAGGTCTGATCCGCGCAATCCGCGCTCTCCACGCAAATGCCCTCCGGCCCGATGTAGATCACATTGTTGCCCTCCGCGCAGCGTATCTCTATGCGCTCTTTTTCCACCTGCCCGGAAAGATCGAATGTATACAGCGTCTTTCCATCCTGCACGATCTCCACGATCGTGGCCTGCGCGGGGTGAAGCAGGTGGATGCTGCCCGCAAGGGCAAGCAGAAAGATCGCCGCGCAGAGGGCGATACATATCCTCGAGGCTTTCATCGCTCCACCACGCAGACCTCGCGGATCAGCCCCTTGTCCTCCGCGACGAAGTTTTCTTCCAGACCCTCCGTGACGTACAGCGTGCCGCCATCCGTGAGCGCGATCATCTCAAACCCCTCGTTGGCGCGCCAGTATTCGCACGCTTCTTCGATCCCCATCACGAACATCGCCGTGGAGAGCGCGTCGCACCGCCCGCCATCGCTGCCGACGATGGTCACGGACAGCAGGCCGCTGTCGGCCGGACGCCCCGTGTCCGGGTCGATGATGTGCCCGTACGTTTCGCCGTCCTCGCCGGTGAAGTAGCGCTCATAGGCCCCGGAGGTGATCACGCACTGGTCGCAGACGGACAGAACGCCCAGCAGGCCCTCGTCCGTTGGGGACTTGACGCCGATCTTCCACGCGCTGCCGTCCGGCTTGCAACCGACCGCGTGTATGTTCCCGCCCAGATCGACCAGCGCCGAATCGACGCCGCGCTCCTGCAAAAGCGCGGCCACTTCCTCGCCGGCATAGCCCTTGGCGATGCCGCCCAGATCGAGCTGCATCCCCTTTTTCAACGCCACCGTACACCCGTCGATGGAAACAGCGCCGTAATCGACCAGTTCCAGCATCCGCTCGATCTCGTCCACCTCCGGGACGCGGTATTCGCCGGTCGTGAACCCCCAGAGGGACACCAGAGGATAGATCGTCGGGTCATAAGCGCCGCCGGTGCTCTCCGCCATTTCCAGGGCGAGGGAAAGCACGTCCGCCGTCGCCGCGGAGACGTCCACCGCTTCGCCGTCCGCGTGATTGACCGCGTGGATGTCGCTGCCCTCCAGCGTCACCGACCACAGCCGCTCGCGCTCCAGAAGCAGCGCCTCCGCCGCTTCCAGCGCTTCGGGGGCCGTTTCGCCATAGGCGGTGATGGAGATATGGGTGTCCATCGCGAACAGGTCTTTCGTTGCCTTTTCCTCCGCAAGGGCGGCGGACGCGCACAGCGCAAGCAGGATTAGCGCGATGAGCAGATAAGCCGTTTTTTTCATACTTGGCTCCATTGTTCCACACAGGATGGGGAAGCGCCGGTGGCCCCGCGCGCCGGCGCTTCCTGCGCGTTTAGCCGACAAAGCTGACTTTTTCTTCGATCGCGCTGCGCTCCGAGGCGCCGGTAGCGCCGTCCACCTCCGCGTTAGGCGTACCGATCAGCAGCACCGCCACGGCAGTGAGGGAGGTGTCCACGCCCAGCGTTTCGCAGAGGGCATCGTGGTTTTCGCCGTTGAGGGCCATGGTGGGCGAGGAGACGATCTTCGTGCCGTAGCCCAGGGCGCTGGCGGCGATGACCATGTTCTGGCAGGCAAGGCCGCAGTCAAAGCTGGCGTTGGGCGAGGCGGTGTTCTCGTCCATGTAGATGATCACGGCGACCGGCGAATCGCCCAGGGCCGCCTTCGCGGAAGCGGACGCTTCCGTCGCGCCTTCGGGCGCTTCGCCCTCGGACAGTTCCGCCGCGTTTTCAGGCAGTTCCGCGCCCTCGGGCAGTTCTGCGTCTTCAGGCAGTTCCGCGCCCTCGGGCAGTTCTGCGTCTTTAGGCAGTTCCGCACCCTCGGGCAGTTCCGTCGCGTCTTCAGGCAATTCCGCGCCCTCAGGCAGTTCCGCACCCTCCGCGGGTGCGCCGCCAAAGCTTACGCTGCTGTTGATCTCGTCCATCACCGCCTGATCGGTGACCACCGCGAAATACCATGGCTGCTGGTTGATGGCGCTGGATGCGGAGAGGCCCGCTTCCAGTATGGCGTTCAGGTCTTCGTCGGGCACCGCGTCGGCGGTAAACGCCTGCGTGGTCCCGGCGGTGAGGATGGCGTTGATTGCTTCCTCCGCCCACGCGCCGCCGCCGACGACGCAGAGCACGCAAACCATCATCAGTGCCGTTGCTTTTTTCCATTTCATCCGTTCTGTCCTCCTGATCATCTTTGACAAACGAAATCTCCGTCCCGAAACAGGGCCGGCTTCATTTCGCAAGTCGCGCCGCGTTTTATGGCCTAGATACTACCACGGAGATTTGAGCGATGGATGTCCGGCCTTTGAACAGTTTGTGAATCCATCACCGGCGAATTTGGCCGTCCCCGCCCGTGCGTTTGGCCCCTTTCGCGCATTTTCAACTTGCCATTCCCCGCAAAACTTGCTACAATAGAAGGACATGGAAAATGGGAGGCGAAGGGCGTGAACCAGCGCACGGTGGAGATACTCGATACGACGCTGCGCGACGGCGTGCAGGCCGCAGGCGTGATCTTTTCTCTGGAAGACAAGCTCAAGCTCGTGCGCGCGCTGGACAAATTGGGCGTCAGCTACATAGAGGCCGGCAACCCCTTTTCCAACCCCAAGGACGCGGAACTGTTCCGCTTCGCGCGGGAAAAGCTGCATCTGAAAAACGCCCGCCTTGCCGCCTTTGGCATGACGCGGCGCGGCGGCATGCGCGCGGAGGACGACGCCGGTCTGCGAGCCCTTCTGGAAAGCGGCGCGCACATCGCCTGCATCGTGGGCAAGGCCAGCGTTTCGCAGGCGCGGGACGTGGTCGGCGTCGCCCCGGAAGAGAACCTTGCCATGATCGAGGACACGGCGCGCTTCCTCACCGAAAACGGCATGAGCGTGTTTTTCGACGCCGAGCACTTCTTCGACGGCTACCGCGAGGACGCCGCCTACGCCCTTTCCACGCTGGAGGCCGCCGCGCGCGGCGGGGCGACGCGCCTTTCCCTCTGCGATACCAACGGCGGCACGCTGCCCAGCGCCATCCGCGAAGTGGTGCATGAGGTCGTGGCGCGCTTTTCCGTGCCCGTGGCCATCCACTGCCACAACGACGCCGGCCTTGCCACTGCCGGTACGCTGGCCGCGGTCGTGGCCGGGGCCACGCAGGTGCAGGGCACCGTCAACGGCTATGGCGAGCGCTGCGGCAACGCCAATCTCTGCGAAGTGCTGCCCAATCTGGAACTGAAGATGGGCCTGCGCGCCCTGCCGGAGGGCAATCTGTCCCTTCTGTGCGATACGGCGCGCTTCATCAGCGAACTTGCCAACCTCAACATGGATGAAAGCATGCCCTACGTGGGCCGCAACGCCTTCGCCCACAAGGGTGGCATGCACATAGACGGCGTGCTCAAGCGCCGCGACAGTTTTGAACACATTGACCCCAAACTGGTCGGCAACCGCCGCCGCCTGCTCATCAGCGAAGTGGCGGGCCGCAGCGCGCTTCTGACGCGGCTTAGAAAGGTCGCGCCGGAACTGACCCGCGAAAGCGAGGCCACCATCCGCATCCTCGAAAACGTCAAGGCGCTGGAAGCGGAGGGCTATTCCTTTGAGGACGCGGACGGCTCTCTGACACTGCGCATCCTCGAAGCGCTCGGCCGCCGCCCGGCCTTTTTCAAGGTGCTCGATTTCCACGTCTTTTCCCGACCGGACCCCGGCCCGCTCAACGCGCAGGCCTATGTGAAAGTCTCCGTGGACGAGCGCGTGGAGATCACCGCCGACGAGGGCGACGGCCCGGTCAACGCCCTCGACCTCGCCCTGCGCAAGGCGCTCTCGCGCTTTTACCCGGTGTTGGAAAACATGCGCCTGACCGATTTCAAGGTGCGCGTCGTCTCCGCCAGCGGCACGGCCAGCGCCGTGCGCGTGCGCATCGACTCCACGGACGGGAAAAACGTCTTTTCCACCGTGGGCGTCTCCACGAACATCCTCGAGGCCAGCTTCATCGCGCTGACCGATTCCATCGACTGCCTCCTCATGCACCACGCGCAGGTCGAGGCGTAAACGGCACTTGACAAGGAAGGACGTAGACCATGGGCAAGATCATCGCCATCTCCAACCAGAAAGGCGGCGTGGGCAAGACCACGACCTCCGTCAACCTCAGCGCCTGTGTGGCCGAGGCCGGCAAAAGGACGCTGCTGGTCGATATCGACCCGCAGGGCAACGCCACCAGCGGCCTGGGCGTGGAAACGGCGCAGGAGGCGAAGACGATCTACGAAGTGCTGCTTGGCGAGGCGGAGGCAAAAGACGCCTGCGTCGACACGGGCTTTGACGGCCTGATGCTCATCCCCGCCAGCATCGAACTGGCCGGCGCGGAGGTGGAGCTGGTGGGTCTCGAGGGCCGCGAAGGGCTGCTCAAGACGGCGCTCGAACCCCTGCGGGACAGTTACGACTATATCTTCATCGACTGTCCGCCCTCGCTGGGCCTTCTGACGCTCAACGCCCTCACCGCGGCGGACAGCGTGCTCGTGCCCATCCAGTGCGAATACTACGCGCTCGAGGGCGTGGGCCAGCTGATGAACACCGTAAAACTCGTGCGCAAAAAACTCAACCCTGCGCTGGAAGTGGAAGGCATCGTTCTGACCATGTTCGACGCCCGCACCAACCTCGGCGCGCAGGTGGTCACGGAAGTGCGCAACCACTTCTCCAAAGAGGCGTTTGCAACGCTCATCCCCCGCAACGTGCGCCTGAGCGAAGCGCCCAGCTATGGCATGCCCATCCACCGCTACGATGGCCGTTGCAACGGCGCGGCGGCCTACCGCGCGCTGGCCAAAGAACTGATCGGCAGAAATGAGGGAAAATAGTATGGCGGCAAAGATGCAGCGCGGCCTGGGCCGCGGCCTGGGCGCGCTCCTGGGCGAGGCGGCGGAAACCAGCGAAGCAGCCCGCGACGAGGTGCGCTCCCTGAAACTGACGGATATCGACCCCAACCGCGGCCAGCCCCGCGAGCGCTTTGAGGAAACGGCGCTGCGCGAACTGGCCGAGTCCATCCGCGCCGTGGGCGTTTTGCAGCCCATCATCGTGCGCAAAACGGGCGAGCGCTATGAGATCATCGCCGGCGAGCGCCGTTTTCGCGCCGCGCGGCTGGCGGGACTTGACGAGATTCCCGCCATCGTCCGCGATTGGGACGAGCAAAAGCGCCTTGAGGCGGCGCTGGTGGAAAACCTTCAGCGCGACGACCTCAACCCCATGGAGGAAGCTGTCGGCGTCAAGCGCCTGATGGAGGCCGCGGGTCTTACGCAGGAGCGCGTCGCCGAGCGCCTGGGCAAGAGCCGCCCGGCGGTGGCCAACCTTTTGCGGCTTTTGACGCTGCCGGAGGAAGTGCAGAAAATGCTCGTCGATGGCCGCCTCACTGCCGGCCACGCCCGCGCGCTCGTCTCGGTCGATCCCTCGCGGCAGGTGCAGCTTGCCAACCTCACCGTGCAGCAGAACTGGTCTGTGCGCCAACTGGAGCGCATCTGCGCCCAGCCGGTCAAGCCCGCCCCCAAGCCCCGCCCGCGCCCCGATCGGGAACTGACGGAACTGGAGGACATGGCGCGCGACCTCTTTGGCACCCGCGCCAGGATCGACGGCGACAAAAACCGCGGCAAACTGGTCATCTCCTATTACAGCGCCGACGATTTGCAGCGCATCTGGGAGGCGCTGGAGGCCGCCCGCCGCTGAAAACCGCGCGTTTTAACAAACAAAATACATAATTATGCGCTTGGGCCCTTGATTTTTTTGCAAATTAGCGTATAATATACACCATAAAACGCATATTCATTCAGGAGGGCATTCCGATGAAGCAGTATAAGAAAATCGTTCTGGCCTATTCCGGCGGCCTGGACACGTCCGTCATCATCCCCTGGCTCAAGGAGCACTACGAGGGCTGCGAAGTCATCGCCGTGGCCGCGGACGTGGGGCAGGGCACGGAGCTGGAGGGCCTGGAGGAAAAGGCCATCAAGACCGGCGCTTCCAAGCTCTATATCGAAGATCTGAGCAAGGAGTTCGTCGAGGATTACATCTTCCCCACCCTCAAGGCGGGCGCGAAGTACGAAGGCGAATACCTGTTGGGCACTTCGTTTGCGCGCCCCATCATTGCCAAGCGCATCACCGAGATCGCCCTCAAGGAGGGCGCGGACGCCATCGCCCACGGCTGCACCGGCAAGGGCAACGATCAGGTGCGCTTTGAACTGTCCATCAAGGCCTTCGCGCCGCAGATGCCGGTCATCGCCCCGTGGCGCGTCTGGGAATTTAAGAGCCGCGACGACGAGATCGACTACGCCGAATCCCACAACATCCCCCTGCGCATCAGCCGCGAGACCAACTATTCCAAGGACAAGAACCTCTGGCACCTCTCCCATGAGGGCCTTGACCTCGAAGATCCGGCCAACGAGCCGCAGTACGAAAAGATCCTCGAAATGGGCGTGACCCCGGAGCAGGCTCCCGACGCGCCCGAGTACGTGACCATCGACTTTGAAAAGGGCATCCCCGTGGCCGTCAACGGCGAGAAGCTGGACGGCGTGGCCCTCATTGAAAAACTCAACCAGCTGGGCGGCAAGCACGGCGTGGGCATCCTCGACATGGTTGAAAACCGCCTCGTGGGCATGAAGAGCCGCGGCGTGTACGAAACCCCCGGCGGCGCCATCCTCTACTTCGCCCATGAGATGCTTGAGCAACTCTGTCTGGACAAGAACACCCAGCACATGAAGCAGAAGCTGGCGCTGGACTTTGCCGACCTTGTCTACAACGGCCTCTGGTATACCCCGCTGCGCGAGGCGCTCTCCGCCTTCGTCGATAAGACGCAGGAGACGGTCACCGGCACGGTCAAGGTCAAACTCTACAAGGGCAACATCACCGGCGCGGGCATGACCAGCCCCTACTCCCTCTACGATGAGGAGATCGCCACCTTCGGCGAGGACGCGGTCTACGATCAGGCCGACAGCGCGGGCTTCATCGCCCTCTACGGCCTGCCCATCGCCGTTCAGGCCATGAAGAAGCTGAAGAAGTAAGCTGGTATCGACCATATGCGAAAGGGCCGTCCTGTGGGCAGCCCTTTTGCGCGTCTGGAGGAATGCATAAGTATGAAGCTTTGGCAGGGAAGGCTGGGCGGCGATGTGGACGAGCGCCTCGACCGCCTCAACAAGTCCATCGGCTTTGACGCACGCATGTACAAGCAGGACATCACCGGCTCCATCGCCCACGCGCGCATGCTGGGCAAGATCGGCGTGCTCACCGAGGAGGAAAAGGAGGCCATCGTCGCAGGCTTGCAAGGCATCCTCGCCGACATCGACGCGGGCAAGTTGCAGATCGACATGTCCTGCGAGGACATCCACACCTTCGTGGAAGGCGAACTGACCCGCCGCATCGGCCAGCCGGGCAAGAAACTGCACACCGCCCGCAGCCGCAACGACCAGGTGGCGCTCGACCTGCGCCTCTACCTCGCCGACGAGATTGAGGCAACGCGCGCGCGCTGCAAGGCCATCGTGGAAACGCTCTGCGATGTGGCGGAAAAGCACCTCCACACCGTCATGCCCGGCTACACCCATTTGCAGAGGGCGCAGCCGGTGACGCTTGCCCACCACCTGATGGCCTACGCGCAGATGCTGCTGCGCGACCGCGAGCGTCTTGCCGAGTGCCGCGCGCGCACGCTCGTCTCGCCCCTTGGCTCCGGGGCGCTGGCAGGCACCGGCTACCCGCTCGACCGCCAGTATGTGGCCGAACAGCTGGGCATGAACGGCGTGAGCGAAAACAGCCTCGACGCCGTAGCCGACCGCGATTTCGTGCTCGAACTGCTTGCGGACTTTGCCATCCTCATGGCGCACCTTTCGCGCTTTGCCGAGGAAATTTGCCTCTGGTGCTCGTGGGAGTTCCGCTTCATGGCGCTGGACGACCGCTTCTCCACCGGCTCCTCCATCATGCCGCAGAAGAAGAATCCCGACCTCGCCGAACTCATCCGCGGCAAGGCCGGCCGCGTCTACGGCTCCCTGACCACGCTTTTGACGGCGGTCAAGGGCCTGCCGCTGGCCTACAACAAGGACTTGCAGGAGGACAAGGAGGCCGTCTTCGACGCGCTGGACACCGTAAATCTGTGTCTGGACGTGCTGCCGCCGATGCTGCAAACGGCCACCTTTTTCCCCGAGCGCATGCGCGCCGCTGCCGCCGCGGGCTTTTTGAACGCCACGGACTGCGCGGACTACCTCGTTTCCAAGGGCGTGCCCTTCCGCGACGCCTACGCCGT
>CAMMGP010000017.1 GCA_946496415.1 uncultured Clostridia bacterium
CAGCGAGGTGAACACGCCGCCCAGCAGCGTGGCGACGCCGGTGCAGGCATTGACCCAGCCCAGGGCCGCCTCGCCCCCGCCGGGGCGGGAGATCGCCATGGCCGGCAGCGCGGCGTTGTACATGGGGGCGATGAGGTTGATGGCGCAAAAAAAGAGAATGAGGTGCAGAACGCCCTTCTCCCTGCGCAGAAAGCGCAGCCCGGCGCGCGCCGCCTGCAGGGGCGTTTCCGCGCTCCCCTGCTCCCGCCGCGCGGGGATGCGCACAAAGCCGGCCAGCGCAACGACGGCCACAAAGCAGGTGCCCAGGTCAAAAAAGATGACCATCTCCAGCCCGGCGAAGGCGTAGAGCATGGAGGCCAGCACCGGCGCGAGCACCGTGGTCAGGGCGTTGCCCAGCGCCTGCATGCCGGCGGCGCGCTGATAGCGCTCGCGGGGCACGAGCAGGCTCACCGTCACGTCGGCGGCGGGCTTTTGCAGCGTATTCATCAGGCCGTTGAGGGCGTTGAGGATGTAGAGATGGGCGATGTGCAGCCGCCCCGCGCGGGCAAGCAGCAGCACGCAAAAGGTGGTCAGCGCCGCGAAGATGTCGCACAAGAGCATCGTGCGCTTCTTGTCCCAGCGGTCGCACAGCGCGCCGGCGAAGATGCTCATCGCCACATAGGGCGCATAGGAACAGACGGACAAAAGCGCCGTGGTCACGGCGGAACCGGACTGCCGATAGGCCCAGAGGACCAGCGCGAAGCTGGTCATGGCGCTGCCCAGCGCCGAAAATGTCTGCGTTGACCAGAGGATGGCGAAATCGCGCATCCCGGAAAAATGGTATTTGAACTTGTACATCGAGACTTTGCTCCCTTCTGATTTGAACATCGGAAGTGCAAAGCCCGCCGGACGGTATTCTGCAAAACTGCTCCATGCGTCCCGTCCGGGATCAGACTTTGCACGGAGCAGCGGCAATGCAGAGTTTCACAAAAAACACCTCCCGCAAAAGAATCGCCCCCATTATACCACGCCCGCCGCGCGGCGGCAAGCATGAAAAAGCGGCCCCACGCGGGAGCCGCTTCGCTTTTGCTTTTTCCCTAAAACTCGATCTCGAACGCCTGCTCGTCGGTGAGGTCCACCACGGTGCAGTCGTTGGCGTAGGTGCATTCGGGCAGGATGATGAGGGCGCGCAGGCTTTCCACGTTAGCCGGCAGCGGGCAGAGGTGCCACACGCCGGGCTTCAGTTGCACCATCGTCCCTTTGGGCACGAGGAAGGCATGCGTCTCCTCCGGGGTGGGCACGCCGTTCGTCGCCGGGGCCACGTGGAGGACGATGTCGTCGTTGAGGGGGAGGATGATCTCCGAAGTGCGGGTGTGGTACTCCACGGCGCGGACAATCATCCGCTCCGGTTTTTGCACGGCGATGCCGGAAAAGCCGACGTGGCCGGTATAGGCGTCGCGCAGGCGGTCGGGATAGAAACGGTGAATTTCGCCGGTGAGGGCATATCCCTCCGGCTCAACAAAGTCATAATACATGCCAAAGGCGTTAAAGGCGTCGCGTGTGAGTTTTTCGACTTTGATTTTGCGCATTGCTGACCCTCCCTGTATTTTCCCGGCCAAGCGGCGGGGCTTGTCTCTATCATAGCACAGCGGCGCGGGAACGTCAATCGCGGCGCGCAAAGAGCCGCCCCCAACCGGGAGCGGCTGGGAGCGGCTTGACAAATTGCGGTCTTACGCGGGAAAGTCCACGCGGATGCTGGTGCCCTTGCCGACCTTGCTATCCAAGGACACCTTCGCCCCGTGCGCGAGCGCCGCGTGCTTGACGATGGAGAGGCCCAGCCCCGTGCCGCCCTCGCTGGAACGGCTGCGGTCGCCGCGGAAGAAGCGCTCGAACACGTGCTCCTGATCGGCGGGGTCGATGCCCACGCCGGTGTCGGAAACGGTGAGGCTGCGGCTGCCGTCGGCGTTCTCTTCCAGCAGGGCGACGACGGAGCCGTTTTCGCGGTTGTACTTGACGGCGTTGTCCAAAAGGTTGTAAACCAGTTCGCCCAGCATCGAGGGCGAGCCCTCCATGGCGCACTCGCCGCCCTCCACCTTGATGGATACGCCGCGCTTCTCCGCCTCCGGCGCGAGGCGCGAAGCGGCCTCCTCGCACAGGCCCTTGAGCGACACGCGGCGGCGGTCGTCGGGCAGGCGGTTTTCATCGAGACGGGAGAGTTTCAGAATGTCCTCCACCAGTTGAATGAGCCGCGTAGCCTCGGCGTGGATGAGGCCGGCGAACTGGCGCAATTTGTCCTCGCCGGCGACGCCGTTTTGCATGATCTCGGCATAGCCGAGGATGGAGGTCAGCGGCGTTTTCAACTCGTGGGAGACGTTGGCGGTGAACTCGCGGCGCGCCTTTTCGGCGAGGAAGCGGTCGGTGACGTCGGGAATGAGCATCACCGCGCCGCTGACGCGCCCCTCGTCCTTGACGGGGCTGGCCACGCAGCGGTAGTGGCGGCCGTTCATCTCCATCTCCTGTTCGGCGTTTTCGCCGCGCAGGGCGGCTTCCATGGCCTCGGAGAGCTGGAAATTGCGGTTGAGCGCCAGCAGATACTTGCCCTCGCAGACGGAGCGGGGCAGCCCCAGCAGCTTTTCCGCCGCGCGGTTGACGGACAACACCTCGCCGCGCGCATTGAGCAAAACCAGCGCCTCGGCCATGTTGCTGGTGACGGCGGCGAACTCGTTGCGCTGCGCCGTGAGCGCGGACACCGTCTCGTCGATGCGCTGGCGCTGGTCGTCCATGCGCTTGAGCAGCGGAGAAAGCTCCTCGTAGACGTCGTTGTCCAGCGGGTGGTCGAGGTCAAGGGCGTTCACCGGGGCGACGATGCGCTTCGTCGCCTGCCGCGAGGCCAGCGCCGAGATAATGACAGTCACGACAATCAGCGCCAGAAACGCCGGGATAAGCTGCAACACCATGCCCAGCACGTTCTTCTGCGTGCCGGAGACGCGCAGCACCGTGCCGTCGTCCAACCGGATGGCGCGGTAGATGGTCATCTCGCCCAGCGTGTCGGACTGGCGCGTACTGCTGCCCACGCCGCTTGTCAGCGCCTGCTGTATCTCCGGGCGTTCCAAATGGTTCTCCATCTCGCCGGCCTCGGCGTCGCTGTCAAAAAGCACGCTGCCGTCGGCGGCGATGTGGGTCATGCGGCCGTCCGGGTGGGTGGCGGAGAGCGTGGAAAGGTCCGCGCCGCCCTCCATGGCCGCGGCGACCATGTTGACCTCGTGGTCGAGCTCTCGCTCTGTTTGCGAGGTAAAGAAAGTGTACAGCGCCGCCATGGACAGTATGGCAAAGAGCAGCACCGCCAATACGGCGGTCAGCGCCATGGAGCGCCAGATCTTACTGCGCATGATTGTTCCCCTCTCCGATCTTGTAGCCGAGGCCGTAGATGGTCTCGATCTGCGAAGCGCAACGGCCGAGCTTTTTGCGGATGGTCTGCACGTGCATGTCCACCGTGCGCGGCCCGCCCTCGTACTCCGCGCCCCAGACCTCGTCCAGCAGGCGGTCGCGGTCGAAAGCCTTTTCCGGGTGCTCCATCAGGTAGCGCAAAAGTTCGAACTCGCGGAAGGTGAGCACGACCTCTTTCCCGTCCGCCTCCACGGTATGCTTCTCGCGGTCGAGGCGGATGCCGCCCAGCGTCAACACGCCCTCGCCGCGCCCGGCGCAGCGGCGGATGACCGCCTTGACGCGGGCGATCAGTTCCATCATGCCAAAGGGCTTGGTCACGTAGTCGTCCGCGCCGCACTCCAACCCCTCGACCTTGTCGGCCTCCTCGCCCTTGGCGGTGATCATGATGACGGGGATGGCGCTGAAGCGCGGGTCGCGGCGCAAACGGCCTAAAATGGTCACGCCGTCCTCGCCCGGCAGCATCACGTCCAGCAGGATCAGTTCCGGGCGCGCTGTTTCCATGGCTTGAAAGAACGACTCGCCCTCCGGAAAGCCCTGCGCCTCAAAGCCGGTCATGTTGAGCGTATAGGTAACGAGGTTGCGGATGCCCTCATTGTCCTCTACATAGTAGATCATTCGTCCTCCTCCGGCGGAAAGAGCCGCCGCGCGGGAAGCGTCAGTTGTCCTTGTGAACGCCGGTGATGGCGAACACCACCCATTCGGCGATGTTCACCGCGTGGTCGCCGATGCGCTCCAGATACTTGGAGATCATCAGAAGGTCCAGCGCCAGCACGCCCGCGCCGGCGTCGCGGCGCAAAAGTTCGATGAGCGCGTCCTTGGCGGCGACGAAGAGGCCGTCCACCTTGTCGTCCATGTCGATGACCCACTCGGCCAGCGTCAGATCCCGGCGCACGAAGGCGTCGATGGCGCCGCGCACCATCTTCACCGTCTCCGCGCCCATCTCCTGAATCTGGGGCAGTTCGCCCTCGTGGCCGCCGGTGAGCATGGTGACGATCTCGGCCACGTCCGCGGCCTGATCGCCGATGCGCTCCATGTCCGTGATCATCTTCAGCGCCGCGGAAATCAGGCGCAGATCGCGCGCCACGGGCTGCTGCTGCAAAAGGAGTTTCAGGCACAAATTCTCGATCTCGCGTTCCTTCTGATCGATGTCGCGGTCGAGGGCCATGACGGTGCGGGCTCGCACCGCGTCGCGCGCGCCGAGCGCCTGCGTGCTTTCGACAATGGCGTGCTCGATGAGCGTGCCCATGTCGATCAGTTCCGCGTTGAGGCGGGTGAGCTGTTCTTCAAAGCGGGTGCGCATTTATCCGAACCTCCCTGTGATGTAATCCTCGGTGCGCTTGTCGCGCGGCGTGGAGAAGAGCGTCTGCGTGTCGCCGACCTCCACGGCCTCGCCCAGAAGGAAGAACGCCGTGCGGTCGGAAATGCGCACCGCCTGCTGCATGTTGTGGGTGACGATGACGATGGTGTACTTGTCCTTGAGTTCCAGCGCCAGTTCCTCGATCTTCGAGGTGGAGATGGGGTCAAGGGCAGAAGTCGGCTCGTCCATCAGAAGCACTTCCGGCTCCACCGCCAGCGCGCGGGCGATGCACAAACGCTGCTGCTGGCCGCCGGAAAGGCCGAGGGCGCTCTTTTTCAGGCGATCCTTGACCTCGTCCCAGATGGCCGCGCCGCGCAGGGACTTTTCCACAATGTCGTTGAGGCGCGCGCGGGCGTGGATGCCGTGCGTGCGCGGGCCGAAGGCGATGTTGTCGTACACGCTCATCGGGAAGGGGTTGGGCTTCTGAAAGACCATGCCCACGCGCTTGCGCAGGAGGTTGACGTCCATGCCCCCATATATTTCTTCGCCGTCGAGCTTGATAGACCCTTCTATTTTGATGCCCTCAATGAGATCATTCATGCGGTTGAGCGTTTTGAGCAGCGTACTTTTGCCGCAGCCCGAGGGGCCGATGAGAGCGGTGATGGCGTTGGGCTCCACGCCGAGGGAGACGTCCTTGAGGGCGTGGAAGGAACCGTAGTGCAAATTGAGGTTTTTTATATCGAACTTCAGCATGTCAGCCTCTCCTCTTTACAATGCTCTTGGCCACGGCCGCCGACAGGGCGTTGATGCCGACCACCACGATCAGCAGCACCGCCGCCGTGGCGTAAGCCTGATCGATGTGCAACCCCTCGCTGGAGAGCACATACATGTGTACCGACAGCGTGCGCACCGGGGAAAACAGGCTGTCCGCGGTCTGGGCGTAGGTGCCGGCGGTGTAGATGAGCGCCGCCGTCTCGCCAACGATGCGGCCAATGGCGAGTATGACGCCCGCCAGGATACCGGGGATGGCCGTGGGCAGTACGATGCGGAAAATGGTGCGCAGCCGGCCCGCGCCGAGGGCGAAGCTGCCCTCGCGGTAGCCGTCCGGCACGGAAAGCACGGCTTCCTCCGTGGTGCGCATGATCAGCGGCAGGATCATGATCGCCAGCGTCATCGCGCCCGCCAGCAGCGAGTAGCCCCACTGCAGCTGCACGAGGAAAAACAGGTAGCCGAACAGGCCGTAGACGATGGAGGGGATGCCCTGCAACGTCTCCGTGGTCAGGCGCACCACCTTGACCAGCTTGTTGCCGCGCCGGGCGTATTCGGTCAGGTAAATGGCCGAGAAGATGCCCAGCGGCACCGCCACCACCAGCGACAGAAGCGTCATGTAGATGGTGTTGAAGATGGCCGGCAGCATCGAGCAGTTGTCCGAAGTGTACTTGAGCTGGAAGAGATCCAGCGAGAGGTTGGGCACGCCTTTTATCAGTATATAGCCGACCAGCGCCACAAACACCCCCACGGTGATAAGGGCCGCCAGCCAGACGATAACGCGCAGAAAGACGGAGAGCGGATCGCGGCGCCTGCGGGCGCGGAGCGTTTTTTCACTCATTTTTCCGACCTCCTCTTCATCATCGAGAACGAGAAGTTGATGATGAGGATGAACACGAACAGCACCGCCGCGGTGGCAATGAGCGCGTCGCGGTGCATGCCGGAGGCGTAGCCCATCTCCATGACGATGTTGGTCGTCAGCGTGCGCACGCCTTCGAGGATGCCCTTGGGCATGCGCGGCTGGTTGCCCGCGACCATGATGACGGCCATCGTTTCGCCGATGGCGCGGCCCACGCCGAGGATGACGCCGGCCATGACGCCGGACTTGGCCGCCGGGAAGACCACGAAGAACACGCTGCGCTCGTGGCTGGCGCCGAGGGCCAGACTGCCCTCATAGTAGGATTCCGGCACGGCGCGGATGGAGGAAAGCGCCACGCCGATGATGGTGGGCAAGATCATCATGCCCAGCAAAAGCGAAGCCGTGAGCATGGAGTTGCCGTTGCCGCCCAGATGCTCGCGCACCATCGGCACCATCACTGTAAGGCCGAAGAAGCCGTAGACCACGCTGGGGATGCCCGCCAGCAGGTTGACCGCCGCCGTCAGCGGCCGCAAAATGCGCTTGGGGCAAAAGCGGGCCATGAAGATGGAGGTAAGCAGCGCGATCGGCACGCCCACGACCAGCGCGCCGGCGGTGACGTAGATGGAGCCGAGGATCATCGGCAAAATGCCGTAGATGTCGTTGCCGGGCCGCCAGGTGGTGCCGCTGAGGAAGTTAAGCAGGCCGATCTCGCGCAAAGTCGGTATGGCGTTGCCAAAGAGGAACACGCAGATCAGGATGACGCAGATGATCGACACGCAGGCCGCCACGGCAAACACGCCGTGCATCAGCCCCTCGCGCCGCCGGGCAAGAAAGCCCTTGAGGCCGCCGGTGGCGTCCGTTTCATGGGTGTTTTTGCTCATATACATGCTCCTTGCGCGGGGCGGAAAGCCGCCCCGCGCTTTGATGAGTACCTATTGCCCTGTCAGAGTGGGGCAGCTTACGCGGCCAGCTCGCTCCAATCGGTGATGGCGCCGGTGTAGATGTTCATGATCTGCTCGGTGGTGAGGTTCTCGGTGTCGTTCTCGAGGTTGACGATCACGGCGATGCCGTCCATGGCGATGGTGGTGCCGACGACGCCCTGCTCTTCTTCCTCAGCCTTGAGGGCGCGGGAGGCCATGCCCAGATCGACGGTGCCTTCGATGGTGCCGGTGACGCCGGTGGTGGAGTCAGACTGCTGCACGACCACGGTCACGTCGGGGTTGAGGGCCATGTAAGCCTCGGCCAGCTTCTCCATGACGGGGGTCACGGAGGAGGAGCCGCCCACGGTGATCTCGCCGGACACGCCAGCGGCGGTGTAGGCCGCGGCCGCGTCGTCGATGGCGATGTAGCCTTCCTCGTTGATGATGGCCTGACCTTCAGCGGACATGATGTAGTTGAGCAGGTCCTGGGCGATCTCGCCGACCTCGCCGTAGGTGGTCACGACGAAGGGACGGGCCAGCGTGTAGGAGCCATCCTTGATGCCTTCGACGGTGGCGGCGTTGCCATCGACGGAGACGGCCTTGACGGTTTCATTCAGGGAGCCCATGGAGACGTAGCCGATGGCGGCGGGGTCGCCGGCCACGGAGGTGAGCATGACGGCGGTGGAGTTGGTGATGACCGCGTCCACGGTGGTCATGTCAACATCGTCCTGCTCGACGCCGGTCAGCTCGACGAACGCGCCGCGCGTGCCGGAGCCGTCCTCGCGGGACATGACGGTGATGGTGCCCTCAGCCGCGAACGCGACCGCGCAGGTGAGCACGAGAGCCAGAACGATGGCAAACAGCTTCTTCATTACAATTCACCAAACCTTTCTTTGTTGGGGCAATTTGTTCTTTCCTTGCCACGGCGAAAGAATAGCATGCCAACGTTGGAAGGTTGTCGGTGAATTGTCTTGAACAGGTTAAATCTGTTGAAAACCAGGCCCTGCGCGCGAAAGTTTACCGGCGCGAAACCCTTCGGCCACAAGTGAAAACGGCGGGCAAATTTCAGGTTGCAAACAGCAGTACCCAGCGCGTGAGCAGCCGCCTGATGGCACTTGCGAGGTCGCGCTTTTCCACATCCTCCCCCGCCAGCAACGGCGTTTGCGCCGCGGGCGTTCCTTCTATATATAACGTCGCCATGCCGATGGTCTCGCCCTTTTCGAGGGGCGCGCGCACGCCGCCGGGGAAGTCGTACTCCACGCGCCACGTCTCCTCCTCGCCCACGGCAGCGGCGAGGTCTCTTTCCGCCACCGCCGCCACCGTGCCCGCCATGCCGCCCTCCACGGCGGCTTCGCAGGCGACTTCCCCGGCGGAGAGCGACGTTTCCAGATGGTAGTTTTCAAAGCCCCAGTCGAGCATGCGCTCGGCCTCGGCAAACCAGTTTGGGCAGGAGAGCACCGCGCCGATCAGCTCCATGCCCTCGCGTTCGGCGGAAAAGACGAGGCAGCGCCCCGCGTCCGAGGTATAGCCGGTCTTGCCGCCGGTCGCGCCCGCGTAGGTCGTGAGCAGGCGGTTTTTGCTTACCAGCACGCGGGAAAAGTCGTTGCCCACCCAGGGGATGGTGGTCTTTTTTGTGCCGGTGATGCGACGGAAGTCCCCGTTCTGCATCGCCTGCCGGAAGATGCGGGCGAGGGCGAGGGCGCTGGCCTCGTGGCCGTCGGCGTCGAGGCCGTGGGGGTTGACAAAGTGCGCGTCGGCGTCCAGTTCCGCCGCGCGCGCGTTCATCCGCGCCGCGAACGCCTCCGCGCTGCCGGACACATGCTCGGCGATGGCGACGGCGGCGTCGTTGCCGCTGCGCAAAAGCAGGCCGTAGAGCATCTCCTCCATGCTCAACGTCTCGCCCACGCCCAGATAGATGGACGTGCCCGGCACGCCGCTGGCGTTTTCGGAGGCCGTCACCGTTTCGTCCAGCGCGCAGCTCTCCAGCGCCAGCAGCGCGGTCATGATCTTCGTGGTCGAGGCCATGGGGAAGCGCTCGTTCTCGTTCTGGCCAAAGAGGACGCGGCCGCTTTTTGCGTCGATGAGCACCGCGCCTTTGGCGGCCACGCTCAGTTCTTCCGAGGCGCAGCTGCCCGCGCCGACGGGCAGAAACAGCAGGAAAAGCAATATGCAGATAAACCTTTTCACGGCGCGTCCCTCCCCCCGGTGCATGGCATGAGTATATGCGCGCGCCGTCACGCTTTTGCCCGGCTTTGCCGCGAAATTCTTCCACTTTGCCCCCCGCGCGGGCGTTGACATCGGCGCGGCGGTGCGTTAAAATGTTATTTGGACAAGCATCGCGGGCCGCCGGTACGGGCGGCGTTTAAGAATAAACATGCAGGAGGCGTATATTCATGCGCATCGAGACACAGTGCGTGCAGGCGGGCTATCAGCCGGAAAACGGCCAGCCGCGCATACTGCCCATCTATCAGAGCACGACCTACAAATACGATTCCGCCGAGCATCTGGGCAAGCTGTTCGATCTGTCCGTGCCCGGCCACATGTATACGCGCATCTCCAACCCCACCGTGGAGATGGTGGAAAACAAGATCGCCGCGCTCGAGGGCGGCGTGGGCGCGATGCTCACCTCCTCCGGGCAGGCGGCGAACCTGCTGGCGGTGCTCAACATCGCCTCGGCGGGGGACAACATCGTCTGCGCCTCGGCCATCTATGGCGGCACCATCAACCTCTTCGGCTTCACGCTCAAGCGGCTGGGCATTGAGGCGCGCTTTTTCACCCCCGAGGCCACGGACGAGGAAATCAGCGCCCTCTTTGACGAGCGCACGCGGCTGGTGTTTGGCGAAACAGTGGCCAATCCGGCGCTGATCGTCTGCGACATCGAGCGATTGGCGCGCATCGCCCACGCTCACAGCGTGCCCCTCGTCATCGACAACACCTTCCCCACGCCGGTGCTCTGCCGCCCCATCGAGTTCGGCTGCGACATCGTCGTCCACTCCACCACCAAGTACATGGACGGCCACGCCAGCGTGGTGGGCGGCTGCATCGTCGACAGCGGCAATTTCGACTGGGAAAAGGCCTGCAAGTACCCCGAATTGACCGAGCCGGACGAGAGTTACCACGGCGTTGTCTACACAAAGAGCTTTGGCCGCGCCGCCTACATCAACAAGGCCCGCGCGCAACTGATGCGCGATTTTGGCTGCACGCCGCAGCCCATCGCCGCCTTCATCCTCAACCTGGGCCTGGAATCGCTGGCCGTGCGCATGGAGAGGCACTGCGAAAACGCCCAGGCCGTGGCCGAATATCTGGAAAAGCATTCCAAGGTTTCCTGGGTCAACTTCCCCGGCCTTGCCTCCTCGCCCCAGCACGCGCTGGCGCAGAAGTACCTGCCCAATGGCGTGTGCGGCGTGATCTCCTTTGGCGTCAAGGGCGGGCGCGAGGCGGCCATGAAGTTCATGGACAGCCTGCGCCTTGCGCAGATCGTCGTCCACGTGGCCGACGCGCGCACCAGCGTTTTGCACCCGGCCAGCACCACCCACCGCCAGCTTACCGACGAGCAACTCGTGGACGCGGGCATCAGCGCCGACCTCGTGCGCCTTTCGGTGGGCATTGAAAACATCGAGGACATACTCGAAGACCTCGAACAGGCGTTCAAGAAAATCTGAGGAGGCCGCCCATGCCCATCAAGATACCCAACGCATTGCCGGCGACGGAGACGTTGCTGGGGGAAAACATATTCGTCATCACGGAGACGCGGGCGCTGACGCAGGACATCCGCCCCTTGCAGATCGCGCTTCTCAACCTCATGCCCACGAAGATCGTCACCGAGACGCAGTTCGCGCGGCTCCTGGGCAACACGCCTTTGCAGGTGGAACTTACCCTTCTGCACACCAGCACTCACGAGGCGAAAAATGTCAGCCCCGAACACCTGCTCTCCTTCTACAAGACCTTCGAGGACGTAAAAGACGAGCGCTTCGACGGCCTCATCATCACCGGCGCGCCGGTGGAGCACCTCAAATTTGAGGAAGTGGAGTACTGGGACGAACTTTGCAAGATCATGGAATGGTCGAAGACGCACGTCCACTCCACCTTCCACGTCTGCTGGGGCGCGCAGGCGGGGCTTTACTACCACTTCGGCGTGGAAAAGCACCCGCTGGACAAGAAACTTTTCGGCGTCTTCCCCCACCGGCGGGACTACGCCCGCTCCATCCTCCTGCGCGGCTTTGACGATACCTTCATGGTGCCGCATTCGCGCCACACCACCGTTTTGCGCGAGGAGATCGAGCAGGTGGAGGCGCTGCGCATACTCGCCTCGTCCGAGGAAGCCGGCGTGTTCGCCGTTTCCACCCGCCACGGGCGGCAGATCTTCATCACCGGCCACCCGGAATACGACCCGGACACGCTCAGGCGCGAATATTTGCGCGACCGCGACGCGGGCAGGAGCATCGAAGTGCCGAAAAACTACTTCCCGGGCAACGACGAGCGCCGGGAACCGCTGGTGACGTGGCGGGCGCACGCGCATCTGCTGTACTCGAACTGGCTAAACTACTTCGTGTACCAGACCACGCCCTACGACATCAGCACCATCCAATGAGGCGGCTTTTGTGCGCCCTGCTCGCCCTTTTGTTGCTCGGCGGCGCGGCGGGGGCGGAGGCGGAGCGGCTGTGGCTGCACGGCGATTTTGAAACCGTGGAAACGGACGGCTACCGCCTGCAAAACGGCTTCTACGAATACGAGAAGATCGCCCACAGGGGGGAGATTTCCCTCTACGCCGTGGGCTACGAGGTAGAGAGCGGCTACGCCCTCCTCACTCCCGAGGATGCGGGCGGCGATCTGACCTACGAGCGCATGGAGGATGCAGACCTCGGCGCGGCGCAGGCAAGGCGCTGGCGCTACACGGACGCGGGCAGCCGCTGGGATCTTCTCATCGCCGAAACGGAGGAATTCTTCTTCAGCATCATGATCGCCGTGCCGGAAACGGGCGCGGAGCGGCTGGACGAAGAAGTGGAAGCGTTGATCGCCTCTCTGTCCCTGCGCGCGGAGCCCACGGACGATGCGCCGATGCTGGGCGCGGACACATCCGGCTTCACGCTGGTCATGGACACG
>CAMMGP010000018.1 GCA_946496415.1 uncultured Clostridia bacterium
CGCCCCTGGATGTTGAAGCCAAACCGCGCTGAGTTGGAGGCGCTGACCGGCCGCAAATTGGAGAGCGTCCAGCAAGTGCGCGACGCGGCGCGGGAATTGATTGCCGGCGGCGCTTCGGTGGTGGCGGTCTCGCTGGGCGGCGACGGCGCGGTGATCGCCGATGCCGACGAGGCGTTTTTCGCCCCGCCGCTGAAGATCGAAGTGCGCTCAACGGTGGGCGCGGGCGACGCCATGGTCGCCGCCCTCACCTGCGGCTTTGCCGCCGGGAAGGGGTTGGAGGAAGCGTTCCGCATGGGCGTGGCCGGCGCTTCGGCCATGTGCATGACCGAGGGCTCCGAGCCGCCCGCGCGCGCGGACTTCGCCGCCCTGCTTCAAACTGTGCAAATGGAAAGGATCTAGTGCTGGCATGAAACACGACGGACACGGCGTGAAATCCGCCATGAGCACCACTCGCGTGGTGGTGCTGGGATTTGCCTTTGTCATCCTCATGGGCGCCCTGCTTCTGACGCTGCCCATCGCCTCATCCACCGGCGTGAGCGTCGGCTTTTTTGACGCCCTGTTTACCTCGACCTCCTGCGTGTGCGTCACGGGCCTGGTGGTCGTGGATACGGGTACGGCCTTTTCCACCTTTGGACATGTCGTCATCATCCTGCTGATTCAGATCGGCGGTCTGGGCTTCATGTCGGTGGCGATGATCTACTTCATGTTGCTGGGCAAGCGCGTAACGCTGGGTACGCGCCTGGTCATTCAGGAATCGCTCAATGAGGACCGTATCGGCGGCCTGGTGCGCATGATGCGTTGGGTGATTTTCAGCGCCCTGAGCATCGAGGCCATCGGCGCGATACTCCTGGCGACGCAATTTGTTCCAATCTACGGCTTGGGCAAAGGGCTCTGGTATGGCGTGTTCCATTCGATTTCCGCGTTCTGCAACGCCGGCTTCGATCTGATCGGCGGCTACCGCAATCTCATGCCCTTCCAGTACAACCCGGTGGTCAACCTGACCATCTGCCTGCTGATCATCATCGGCGGCCTGGGTTTTGCCGTGTTGCAGGACATCAAGCAGAACCGCGGCAACTTTAAAAAGTTCCGCCTGCACAGCAAGCTGGTCGTCGCCTTCACGGGCATCCTTCTGCTGGGCGGCACGCTGATCGTGCTGCTGGTGGAGTGGTCGAACCCCAACACGCTGGGGCCGATGAACTTCTTCCAGAAGTTGCAGGCGGCGTTTTTCCAGTCGGTGACACTGCGCACGGCGGGCTTCAATACCATCGATCAGGCATCGCTGCTGCCGGCGACGAAGATGATCTCTGTCATCCTCATGTTCATCGGCGCGTCCCCGGCTTCCACGGGCGGCGGCGTCAAGACCTCGACGATGGCGGTGCTCTGCCTCAACGTGCGCATGGTGGCGCGCGGCCGCTCGGAGATCGCCGCTTTCCACCGCACCATCAACCGCGATACCATGCAGCGCGCGCTGGCCATCGTCATGATCGGCCTGTGTGTGCTCCTTGGCGAGATCTTCGCTCTGACGCTGCTTGAGCCGCAGGCGCAGTTCCTCGATCTGGCCTTCGAGTGCGCCTCCGCGCTTGGCACGGTGGGTGTTTCCTCGGTGGGAACGCCGACGCTGGGCGGCGTCTCCAGATTCCTTTTGATCCTGGCAATGTACATCGGGCGCGTCGGGCCTCTGACCCTGACCTTGGCGCTCGGACACAAACAGGCACAGACCAAGGACGCTTTCCGCTATCCGGAAGAGCGCGTGCTGGTCGGCTAACGGAGGGAAAAGACAATGGTGAAAAAGCAATTCGTAGTGGTCGGACTGGGACGTTTTGGCGCGACGCTGGCGGCGACGCTGTGCTCGAATGGCGGCGAGGTGCTGGCCATCGACATCGACGGCGAGCGCGTGGAACTTCTGCGCGATCACGTGACCCACTGCGTGGAGGCCAACGGCATGAACCGTGAGGCGCTGGTGCAGCTGGGCGTGCGCGATTTCGACGTGGCCGTGGTCGCCATCGACGGCGACCTGCGCGCCAGCTGCATGACCACGATGCTGATGAAGGAACTGGGCGTGAACTACGTCGCCGCCTGCGCGCAGGACGAAGTGCATGGCCGCATGCTCACCAAGCTGGGCGCGGACAAGGTGATCTTCCCCGAGCGCGACATGGGTAAGCGCGTGGCGCATAATCTCATGGCCGGCAACATATTGGATTTTATAGAGCTGTCTCCGGATTATTCGATGGTGGAGATCCAGGTGCCGCAGGAGTGGAACGGCAAAACGCTCGCGCAGCTTGATCTGCGCAAGCGCTTGGGCATCAACGTCATCGCCATTCGCCGCGATGGTCATGTCGACCCGTCGCCAATGCCAGGCACGACGCTCTCTTCCACCGACCGCATGCTGGTCATGGCCGGCTACGACATCATCAAGAAACTGGGGCAGGCGTGATCGTCCGCGCCCCGGAAGGAGCGCACATGAGCAAATGCCTGTTGCTCAGCGATGGCGAGGGGCGCCTTCTGGCGCTGCGCCAGACGCTGGAGGTTCATGGATTTACCGCTGTGCCCGATCCCGCGGATGCAGAATTGTTCTGCGCCCGCGAGGCCGGGCATGGCCTTTTTGTACTCGGGGCGGGGGAGGGCTGCCTGCGCGCGCTGTTCCTCGCCGAGCGCTATCCCGTGGACGGGATCGCCCTCATCGGCTGTCCCCTGCGGCCGCGCGCCGCTTCCGCGCTGCGCCGCCGCGTGGAGCGCGAACTGTTCAGCATCGTTTGCGACGTGCTGACCGTGCAGCCCCTGGCGGATGCGGCGATGCTGCCGCGCGCGGCGGATATCGTGCTGCGCGGCGTCAGTTCCCGGCGCAGGTTGCGACTGGATCTGGGGCAGGACCATGTCGATCTGTGGACAAATTGTCGACAAGCGCTCGAGGAGGCGATTTTGCGCTTTCTTCAGCCGCAAAGCTACGCAAAAACGCTTGCGCGCTTGGGCGATTCGTGGTAAGATAACGGACGGGCGATGCATTTCGCCAGTCCGTTTTTTCTCGGGAGGATGTGCCTTATGAACAGGAAAACGCTCAGATTCGCGGCGCTCGTCGCCGCGTTGTGCCTGGCCCTGACGGGCTGCAATCTCATCGGCGTCGATCCGCTCATGCAGCTTGCGGAGGATCGCGCCGCTGTGGAGGATATCTACGAAACGGTGCTGGCGGAATACGACGGCGGCACAGTGACCGTCGCCGACATCATCTATGATTTCAACCTCCAGTGGTCGTATTATTATCAGATCTACGAGATGTACGGCATGGAATTGGACGACGAGACCGTCACCGCCCTGCGAGACAGTTGCGTGGATCTGGCCGTGCAGCGCGCGGCCGAGGCAGCCGAGGCCGAACGTCGCGGCGTCGCCCTTAGCGAGGAAGAGATCGCCGAGGTGGAGACGAGCGCGCGGGAGGACTATGACGCCGCCTACGAGAGTTATCTCGGCCAGATGACTGACGCGGACGAGGAAGTGCGCGCCGCCCGTACCGAGTACGAACTCTACGCCACGGGACAGGATTACGACGCCGCCGTCGCCTATGGGATGGCTGAAGCCCTCAGCGACAAACTGCGCGAGCAGGTAGACGCCGAGGTGGTGGAACCGACCGAGGAGAGCATCGAGCAGGCGTATGATCAGCATGTCGAGTCTGACGAAGCCAATTATGAGGGCAATCCCGGCAGTTTTGAGTCCGCCATGACCAGCGATACGCTCGTCACCTGGATGCCAGAGGGCTACCGCACGGTCAAGCATATACTCGTCATCCCCGACGAGAGCGTGCTCACGCCCTATACGGAGGCAAAGAGCGAACTCGATTCCCTGCAAAGCGAACTGGACGCGCTGAACGAGCAGCTGCTCGCGGCTACGGACGACGATGCCGCCGAGGACGGTGAGACTGCCGACCCCGAAGCGCTGCAGACGCAGATCGCCGCGCAGGAGGCCGCCATCGCCGCCGCGCAGGAAGCGCTCGAGCCGCTTGCCGAGGCCTGCTTTGCCGACGTGCAGGCGACGCTTGACGATGTCCAGACGCGCCTCGACGCGGGAGAGGATTTCCAGGCGCTGATCGACGAATACGGCGAGGATCCGGGCATGCAGAACGAGCCGACCGCCTCCGTGGGGTACTATGTCTCGGCAGATTCTACCACCTGGGATCCGGCCTTCCGCGACGCGGCCATGCTGCTTTCGAACGTCGGCGACGTATCCGAGCCCGTGCTGGGCATGAGCGGCGTGCACATCATCCGCTATGAGAGCGACGTCACGCCCGGCCCCGTGCCGCTCGAAGAGGTGCGCGATCAACTCTACGACGAGGCGCTTACCACCCTGCGCGAAGAAAACTACGCCGCCCTGCTCAGCGAATGGGTCGCGGCGTTGAACCCCGTTTACTATTACGACAACTGGGAACCGCTCGTCTGATCCAGGAGGGATGACCATGCAGTACGTTCGCCTTGCCAAGATACCCCGCCCAGTCTCGCGGCTGCTGTTCGGCTGCGCCTATCCGGGCATGATCGCCGGAGAAGATCAAACCGCATTGCTCGACCAGGCCTTCGCCGCCGGCGTCAATGCCATCGATACCGCTGAGAATTACGGCAAGAGCGAGTTGATCCTCGGCGCCTGGATGGCGGAACGCAGCAACCGCGACCAACTCACCATCATCACCAAGGGCTGCCATCCCTATGGCCGCTCGCGCGTCACGCCCGAGGATATGCGCCACGATTTTGCCCAGTCGCTCGAGCGGCTGCGCACGGATCACGTGGACGTCTACATGCTCCACCGCGACGACCCGCAGCGCGATGTTGGCGAGATCATGGAGGCGCTCAACGAATTCGTTCGCGCCGGTCAAACGCTGCGCATCGGCGCTTCCAACTGGACGATGCCGCGCGTGCGCGAGGCCAACGCCTACGCCCACGCCCACGGCCTCGAGCCCTTCAGCGTCCTCAGCCCCAACTATTCCCTGGCGCGTCAGATCGGCGACCCGTGGGGCGGCTGTACCGCGCTCTCCGGCGAAGAACATGCCGCCGACCGCGCCTGGTGCGCGCAGGAGGGCATTACGGTGATCGCCTACGCCGCCTTGGCGCACGGTTTCCTTGCTGGCAAAATATTGAGCAGCGAGCCCACGCGTCTCGAAGCCTCTCTGGACGAGGGCGGCCGCCGCGGCTATTTCTACCCAGAGAACCTCGAGCGCCTGCGCCGCGCCGAGCACCTGGCCGCGCAAAAGAGCTGCAGCGTCGCCCAGATCGCCCTTGCCTACGTCCTCACGGACGAATTGGGCATCCTCCCCGCCATCAGCGCCACCAAACAGCGTCATCTCGAAGCCAATATCGCCGCGTTGGACATTGCCCTGACGGCGGAAGAACGCGCCTGGCTCGATCTGCGGGCCTGATACGGAAAAGCGCGAAGGGAACAGCGACCTTCGCGCTTTTTCCGCCTCGGGCGCGCGTTTTCGCGCCGGCGCGCAAATTTTTCTTGACAAGCGGCGCAAATCCCTGTATAATATCCCTTGCTGGCGAGAAACGGTTCTCGCCGACGCATAGGGGCATGGTGTAATGGTAACACGTGGGTCTCCAAAACCTTTGTTGAGGGTTCGAGTCCTTCTGCCCCTGCCATACGGGCGCTTTGCACAGGCAAAGCGCCCGCTTTCTGTCTCCGGGTTCATCGCTGCATCTGACGCTAAAAAATCTTCGGTAAATTCGTCTACGCCGCAATTTTTATTAAAATTTATATGTTCAAACGCGCGAACTTGTGCTATAATTGCCATATAATAATTTATATACTGCGCATTCGCACGCTTCCCAAAACGCCGAAACGGCGGGAAGGAGCGGCGTTGGCGCGAGATTGTGCGAGGCCTGGGGTATATAAGATCTTATATAGCGCGCTTGGCGCGCGGAAAATGGGGGAAAGTGCATTGGGCAAGACATTGACCTTTCGCCGCGGCGTGCATCCACATGAGGGAGTCGGAGAAAAGCGCGCCACGGGAGCAAAGCCCATCGAGGCCGTTCCCGCGCCGGCGCTGGCGGCAATTCCGCTGCTTCAGCACGCCGGCGCGCCCTGCAAGCCGCTGGTCAAGCCGGGCGAGCGGGTATATCTGGGACAAAAGATCGGCGCGCCGGACGGCTTCGTCAGCGCCGCGGTGCATGCGTCGGTTTCGGGCAGGGTCAAGGGCATCCAGCCGCGCATCATCGCCGGTGGGCGGCGTGTGGCCGCGGTGATCCTCGAAAACGACGGCCTTGACGAATGGGACCCGTCCCTTGCGCCCCTGGCCGATGACGCGGGCGCGGAAAAACTCCTCGAGGCCGTGCGCGAGGCGGGCATTGTCGGCCTGGGCGGGGCGACGTTCCCCACCCACGTCAAACTCTCGCCGCCCAAGGACAAACCCATCGACATGGTCATCCTCAACGGCGCGGAATGCGAACCCTTCCTCAGCGCCGACCACCGCGTGATGCTCGAGGAAGCGGACGCCGTGCTGGACGGCCTGCGCCTCGCGGCGAGGATCGTCGGCGCCCAAACGCTGCTCATCGGTGTGGAGGATAACAAGCCTGACGCCGCCAGGAGCCTGCAAACAGCCGCGGGAGCGGACGCACGCGTTTTAAGCGTGCGCGCCAAGTACCCGCAGGGCAGCGAAAAGCAGCTCATCCAGGCGCTCACCGGTCGCCGCGTGCCTTCGGGCGGCCTGCCGATGGACGCGGGCTGCGTGGTAATCAACGCCTCCACGGCCGCGGCCATTTCCCGCGCTGTGCGCAAGGGCAGGCCGCTCATCGAGCGCGTGCTCACCGTGGATGGGGAAGTGGGAGAGGGCAAGAACCTCCGCGTGCGCCTGGGAACGGAGATCGGCGAGGCCGTCGCCTGTTGCGGCGGGGCCAAAGAGGGCGTGAACAAGATCGTCCTCGGTGGGCCGATGATGGGCCAGTGCGCCTATGATCTGCATACGCCCGTCACCAAGGGCGTTTCCGGCATACTGCTCTTCAAGGACGACGCGCCGGAAAAGCCGCTGGGCAACTGCGTGCGCTGCGGCGGCTGCGTGAACGTCTGCCCCGTGGGGCTGATGCCGCTTACGCTCTACGCCCTCGCCCGCAAGGGCTTTTACGACCGCGCCCGCGACGCGCAGCATCTCATGGATTGCATCGAATGCGGCGCCTGCGCCTATCAGTGCCCGGCGCGACTGCCTCTGGTGCAGTACATCCGCGCGGCCAAGGGCGCGCTCAGACGGGCGCAGGCGCGCTGACGGCGAAAGCCTGCCCAGCGCGGGAATGGGAATTTATCGCAGGAGGGAAAGTCGCATGGAGGAGATGGCTCTCAAGCGCGCCTCGTCCTCGCCGCACATCCACGCCGGACGCACCGTGCAGGGCGTGATGCTCGAGGTGATTGTGGCGCTGGCGCCGGCGGGTGTGTTCGGCGTTTATACGTTCGGCTGGCGCGCGCTGCTCATCATCGCGGTATCGGTCTTGTCGGCGGTCTTCTGGGAATGGCTGTACGAGCGCATGGCGAAAAAGCCCTGCACGGTTGGCGACCTCAGCGCCGTGGTCACGGGCATCCTTCTGGCCTACAATCTGCCGGTCACAGTGCCCCTGTGGATGCCCGTGATCGGCGCGCTGCTGGCCATCGTGCTGGTGAAGATGATCTTCGGCGGGCTGGGCGCGAATTTCGTCAACCCGGCGCTGACCGCCCGCGCCATCCTCATGACCTCGTGGGTGGGCTACATGTCCGGCAGCGCCTATCAAATGTCGGTGCGCGGTGTGGACGCGATTTCCGGCGCTACGCCGCTGGCCTCGCAGGGCGGCTACGAACTCTGGCAGCTCTTCGTCGGCCAATGCCCCGGCTGTATCGGCGAAGTGGGGCGCGTGGCCATCCTCGTGGGCGGTCTTTATCTGATCGTGCGCGGGATCATTTCCTGGCGCGTGCCGGCGCTGATGCTGCTCACGCTCTTTGTCTGCACCTGGCTGGCGGAGGGCTCGGCCCATGCCGGCCTTTACGCCATCCTCTCCGGCGGCGTCTTCCTCGCGGCCTTCTTCATGGCCACGGACTACGCCACTTCTCCGGTCACGCCGGTGGGCAAGTGCATCATGGGCGTGGGTTGCGGCCTCATTACATTTGTCATCCGCCGTTTTTCCTCCATGCCCGAGGGCGCGAGTTACGCGGTGCTGATCATGAACCTGACGGTGCCGCTCATCGACCGCTACACGCGGCCGCGCGTCTATGGGGAGGTGAAGAAGCGTGCGTGAAACGGTGAAATTGGGCGTGCGCCTGATGCTCTTTGCCCTGGTGGCGGGCCTTTTGTTGGCGGTGGTCAACGCCGTTACCGAGGAGCCCATCGCCCTGAACGAGCGCCTCAAGGCCGACGGCGCGCGCATCGCCGTCATCGGCGATTACGCCTTTGAACCCGTGGAGACGGATACAGGCGGCTACGACGCCATCCAGAGCGTCTACGCGGCGCTGGATGAAAGCGGCCAGACTGTCGGCTATGTCTACGAACTGGTCAGCCGCGGCTACGGCGGCGATATAGTGCTCTCCGTGGGCGTCAGAAACGGCGCCGTCAGCGGCGTGAGCGTCGCTTCCCACGCCGAGACCAAGGGGCTTGGCACGGCGGACGAAGCGCCGTTTTTGCAGAGTTTCAACGGCCTTTCGCAGCCCGACGAGGCGCAGGGCGTGGACGCCATGAGCGGGGCCACCGTGTCTTCGGACGCGGTGCGCGGCGCGGTGGCGCAGGCGCTTGCGCACGCTCGCGACGTTCTCGGCGCGGGGGAGGTGGAATGATGGACTTCAAGGCCTTGCGCAAGACGTTTTTAAACGGCATTTTCAACGAGAACCCGACCTTCCGCCTGGTTCTGGGCATGTGCCCGACGCTGGCGATCACCTATCAGGCGTCCAACGGCATCGGCATGGGGCTGGCGACGACGTTCGTGCTGGTCTTTTCCAACCTGGTGATCTCGCTTTTGCGCAATCTCATTCCGGAAAAGATCCGCATACCGGCCTTCATCGTCATCATCGCCACGTTCGTCACCGTGGTGGAAATGGTGATGCACGCCTTCCTGCCCGCGCTGTACGATACGCTGGGCGTGTTTATCTCCCTGATCGTCGTCAACTGCATCATTTTCGCCCGCGCCGAGGCCTTTGCCTTCAAAAATCCGCCGCTTCTCAGCGCCGCGGACGGCTTGGGCATGGGATTGGGCTTTACGCTGGCGATCACGCTTTTGTCCTGCATCCGCGAATTGCTCGGCTCCGGCACCATCTTCGGCACGCGCTTCATGCCCGAGTGGTTTGAGCCGATGGCCATCGCCGTGCAGCCGGCGGGCGGGTTTATCCTCCTGGGGCTGACGCTGGCGGCGGTGACGGGCATCGCGGCCCGCTCGCAGAAACGGAAGGAGGCGGCGAAGTGAACCTCATCCTCATCTTCGTGGGCGCGGTGTTGGTCAACAACTTCGTGATGAACAAGTTCATGGGCTGTTGCCCCTTCCTGGGCGTGTCGAAAAAGACCGAGACTGCCTTTGGCATGGGCATGGCGGTGACGTTCGTCATCACCGTGGCTTCTCTGGCCACCTACTTTGTGCGCCAGCTTCTGGTGGCGCTGGAACTGGAGTATTTGCAGACCATCGCCTTCATACTCGTCATCGCCGTTTTGGTGCAGGTGGTGGAACTGGTTCTGCGCAAGCTGAGCTACGCGCTCTATCAGGCGCTGGGCGTGTATCTGCCGCTCATCACCACCAACTGCGCCGTGCTGGGCGCGACCATCCTCAATGTGGACAGCGGCTATAACCTCATCGAGAGCGTGGTCAACGGCTTCGGCGCCGCCATCGGCTTTACGCTGGCCATCGTGCTCTTTTCCGGCATCCGCGAAAAGATGGAAATGAGCGACCTGCCCGCGTGGATGCAGGGCTTTCCCGGCGCGCTCATCGCCGCGGGGCTGATGGCCGTGGCCTTCTCGGGCTTCGCGGGCCTGATTTAAGGGGAGGGGGAAGAAAATGGATTTTCGTCCGATCCTGACCGCCGCCTTGATGATCGGCGGCATGGGGCTGATCTTTGGCGCCCTGCTGGCCATCGTCGGCCGCATCTTCCGCGTCGAGGAAGACCCGAAAAAGGCGGCGGTGCGCGAATGCCTGCCCGGGGCCAACTGCGGCGGCTGTGGCTTTGCCGGCTGCGACGCCTACGCCGAACAGGTGGCCAGCGGCAATGCCCCGGTGGACAAGTGCCCCGTGGGCGGCGACGCCGTGGCGCAGCAGATCGCCGAGATCATGGGCGTGGAGGCCGGAAAGCGGGAAAAGCGCATCGCTACGGTGCGCTGCCGCGGCAGCCTTGACCGCTGCAAGCTGCGCTTTGACTACGACGGTCCCCGCGACTGCAAGAGCGCCGCGTTGGTGGCCGGCGGCGACAAGGCCTGCGAATACAGTTGTCTTGGCTTCGGCGATTGCGAGGCCGCCTGCCCCTTTGGGGCCATCCACGTTGTCGAAGGCCGCCTGGCGGCGGTCAACGAGGAAAAGTGCGTCGGCTGCGGCGTGTGCCTTACCGCCTGCCCGCGCGGCGTGCTGCAACTGATGACCGCCAGCCATCCCGTGCACAGCGCCTGCTCGGCCCACCTGAGCGGCAAGGTGGTGCGCGAGGCCTGCAAAGCCGGTTGCATCGGCTGTGGCAAGTGCCAGCGCGCCTGCAAGTTTGGCGCGCTGCGGCTGGTGGACAATCTGCCGGATATAGACTTTGACAAGTGCCGCCGCTGCATGCAATGCGTGGATGCCTGCCCCACGGGCGCGATCATGGCCTATGACGATATGCGCCGCCACGCGGTGATCGACTATCCCGATTGCACCGGCTGCGGCGAGTGCCAGAAGGCCTGCCAGTTCGAAGCCATCGCCGGCACAGGCGAGGGCAAGCGCAGCGTCATCGAGTGGAACTGCACCGGCTGCGGCGAGTGCGTCGAAGCCTGCACCTACGGCTGCATACAGCTTTTGACCGGCAGGGCCTTCCCCTTCCGCAAGGGATAGTTTTCAGCCGCTCCCGCATTCGCCGTGCGTGGGCGGCCTGTAGCTTGAAGGAAAATATGCGACCGGATCCCGCCGCGAGCGGGAAAGGAGGAAAAACGCCATGAACAAAAACTGCAAACGCATACTGCTCTTTTGCCTGATGGCGGCGCTTTTGCTGCTCTCAGCCTCCGCGGAGACGTTCGCGGGCGCGCAGGACGCGGCCTTTGCCGATGCCCAGGCCGTGCTCCTCTTTACCACCGACGTACACTGCGGCGTCAGCGAGGGCCTTGGCTACGCGGGCGTGGCCGGCGTCAAGGCGGCGCTGGAAGAAGCGGGCAAGGACGTGCTGCTCATCGACGTGGGCGACGCCATTCAGGGCGCGCCGCTCGGCTCGCTCTCCGAGGGCGAGTATGTCACGCGCATCATGAACGAAATGGGCTACGACGCGGCCGTGCCTGGCAACCATGAGTTCGACTACGGCATGGCGCGCTTCCTCGAACTGACCGAAAGCGCCAGCTTCCCCTACGTATCTGCCAACTTCATGTCTCTGGAGACGGATGAGAGCGTCTTCCCCGCCTATGTGATGCTCGAAGCCGGCGGCTATCAGATCGCCATTCTCGGCATCTGCACGCCCAAGACCATCACCTCCTCCACGCCCGCCTATTTCCAGAATGAGGCCGGGGAATTTATCTATGGCTTCTGCCAGGACGACACGGGCGAAGCCCTCTACGCCTGCGTGCAGGCGGCGGCGGACGAGGCCCGCGCGCAGGGCGCGGACTATGTCATCGCCGCGGCGCATCTGGGCATCGACATGAGCGCCTCGCCGTGGACGAGCAGCGAAGTGATCGCCAACACCTCCGGCATCGACGCCGTGCTCGACGGCCACGCCCATCAGGTCATCGAGTCCGAGCAGGTGAAAAACAAGGACGGCGAGGACGTGTTGCTGACCTCTCCGGGCACGAAGCTCGAGCGCATCGGCGCGGTCTGCGTCGGCGCGGACGGCAAACTGACGGCCGTTTCCATCGACGCGCTCACCGACGGCGTGGCCGACGCCGACATGGCGGCCTTCGTCGCCGGCATCGAGGGCGAACTGGCCGAAGTGGTCGAAACGGTGGTCGCCACCAGCGAAGTCGATCTCGTCATCGAAGATCCCGCCACCGGCGCCCGCATCGTGCGCACGGCGGAGACGAACCTCGGCGACCTCTGCGCCGGCGCCTACCGCGCCGTGACAGGCGCTGACGTGGCCATGGTCAACGGCGGCGGCGGGCGCGCGGGCATCCCCGCCGGCGAGAGCACCTACGGCGACATCAT
>CAMMGP010000019.1 GCA_946496415.1 uncultured Clostridia bacterium
TTTTCTGCCCATGCGGCACCTCCGAGCGCCGTCGCGTTCCCCTACCGTTTTTCCACGCCTGCGTGCTGTTTGATTTCGCCGCGCGCCAACTCGTCGCAGCGGTTGTTCCCCGGATTGTCGGCATGGCCGCGCACTTTGACCCATTCCACGGCGTGCGTGGACGTGAGCGCCAGCAACTCCTGCCAGAGGTCCTGATTCTCAACGGGCTTTTTGGCGGCGGTGAGCCAGTTACGCTTCTGCCAGTTTTGCAGCCACTTTTTTTCAAAGGCGTTGACAAGATATGTGCTGTCCGAATACAGACGCACGGCGCACGGCTCCTTGAGCGCGCGCAGGCCGCGAATGGCCGCCATCAGTTCCATGCGGTTGTTGGTGGTATGCGCCTCGTAGCCGGAAAGTTCGGCGCGCTTGTCCCGATAGATGAGGATCGCCGCCCAGCCGCCGGGGCCGGGATTGCCGGAGCAGGCGCCGTCCGTATAGATTTCTACTTGTTTCAATTCCTGCCCTCCGCCTGCGCGAAAGCCTCTGCTACGGCTTGCGCGTTTTCCATCTGCGCCGCAAAGTACCCCTCCGCGCCCATGTCCGCGCGCCGCGTGGAGAGCACGTCGATGCGCGATACGATATAGCCCGCTTCCTCCAGCGCGTCTGTCAGCGACGCGGGGGCCTGCTTTTCGACCAAAACAACGTTTGCATCCATCGCCGCGAGTTGCGCGAGGCACGCTTCTGTATCGCCTTCGTAGAGCGGTTCGCCGCTTTCGCGGTCGTATTGGCCCGCGATCTCTAAGCCCAGTTCTTCCGCCGTATAGACCAGCGCCTCGTTCATCAAAATAACGCGGCCGCCCTGCGCATTTTCCGCAGCGGCGTGCATCTGCCCGGCGAGTTCGTCAAGGCGCGCGGCTGCCGCTTCCAGATTGTCGCCCACCTGATCGGCGTACTGGGGAAACAGTTCCATCAGGGCGACAGCGACGCCCTCAACGATATACCGAGCGCCGTCTATACACATGTAAAGGTGCGGATTGGGGCCGTCCAGGTGGCTGCTTTCCTCGTCGTCAGACGCTTCGTCCGCCTGATTCTGATTATAAAGTTCCGTGTTGTAAAGCGTCAGCGCCACGGCGGGCCCGCTCGAGCCCAGCGATTGCAGCGTGCTCTCAAAAGATTCAAGTCCGCGTCCGCCGGCGACGACGAGGTCTGCGCCGCTCAAAAGGTATAGATCCCAATCCGAAAGCGCGTAATCGCGCAGACAACCGTCCTGCGGCTGCACAAGGCAGGAAAGGCGCAGCGCATCGATATCCTCCGTCAAAAGCGCCGTCAGCGCGTAAAAGGGATAAAATGTGGCATAGATCTGCGCTTCCTCCGGCGCTTTTTCGACCAGCGGCGCGCAAGCGGTCAACGTCGTCGCCAAAGCCGCCAGCAACAGCAAAAAAAGGCCAAATCTGCGCATCGCGTCCTCCCCGTTTTCATGTTGCCCGTGCGGGCGGTCTTCGGCCATTATAGCACAACGGCGCGCCCTTCGCAAGCGCGCCGCAGGAGCAAAAGCGTCCGCCTCATTCCCAGAGGCGGACGATCTCAACATCCTGGAAATAGTGGCGTACGATCTCCTCCGCCGTTGCGCCTTCCTCGGCCATGCCGTAAGCGCCCCACTGCGAAAGTCCGACGCCGTGGCCAAAGCCGCGGCCCTCCATGACCACCTTGCCATCTTTGACGGCGACGCTGTCGAGCAATGTGCTCTTCATGGCGTTCGCCCCCAGTTGCAGCCGCAGGGAGGGCGCGCTGACCGCTTCACCGTTGACGATAAGCGTCTTGGCGCGACCGGAATCCCCCTTCTCGCCGATCTCCACGGTTTCGGGAAGGCCGGTCGACAATCCCGCGTCGGCGCAGGCTTTCTGGAACGCCTCGGCGTCAAAGGAGGCTTTCCAATGCTGGACATCCTCCGGCGCATCTTCTGAATCCGGCGAGTCCGTCACCGCCAGATAGGGCGGATCCTCTTCCTTGTATTCCAGCGCCACGCTAGGCAGTTCCGTCCTGCCGCCGGCATGGGCGTGGAACCACGCCTGGGGCAGCTCGCCTTCGTAACTCATCACCAGGCCGCGCGTTTCCTCTACGGCGGCGCGCACGTTGTCGTTGATGTCCTCTGCGCTGTACGCCTGCGCTTCGCTGACGTCGGTGGAAATATCGGCGCCTCCGTATTGTGAATCTTTCGTCTCAACGAATTTGAGCACGAACGTGCGGGCAAGGATCGCCTGCGCCTTGAGCGCCTCTTCCGGCCAATCGTTCTTCATTTCCCCGGCCAACACGCCCATGACATACGTTTCCATGTCCATCTCGGCAATGGAATCGTCTTCCACATCGTAGACTTTGAGGATGGGCACGCCGCTATCGTCCGTGCGCAGATCTTCAGGGACGCGCGGTTTGACGCTTTCTGTCGTCCCGGGCGCGTCTTCGCCGGCGCGTATACAGCCGGTCAGCAGCGCTGCGAGCAGCAGGATCACAAGCAAAAAATACCGTTTGCGCATAGTATCGACCTCCGCGGTCAGTATGCGCAAACAGTATGCGCTTTATGCCGCCTAACCGCGGTCGAAAAGTTCCAGCGCGGCGATGGCGTCGAGCACCGTGTCGGCGGGATACACATGCATACCTTCCGGCACGCGCATGCCGCGCAGGTTGCCCTTGGGCAAAACGACATTGCGAAAACCGAGACGCAAGCACTCGTTGAGCCTTCGCTCGGCCTGCGGCACGGCGCGCACCTCGCCGGCAAGGCCGACCTCCCCCATCACCGCGAAGGTGCCGCCGATGGGTTTGGCGCGCAGCGAGGACGTCACCGCGGCGCAGAGCGCAAGATCCGCCGCCGGCTCCGTGAGCGTCATGCCGCCGGCGATGTTGATGTAGACGTCCTGATCAAAAAGGCGCAGTCCGGCGCGCTTTTCCAGCACCGCCAGGAGAAGCGAGAGACGCCCCTGATCGACGCCGCTGGCCATGCGGCGCGGCGTTCCGAACGGCGCGCGGGCCACGAGCGCCTGCACATCCGTCAGCAACGGTCGCGTGCCTTCAAGCGCGCACATGACCACCGAGCCGCTGGCGTCGTGCGCCCGCTCGGAAAGCAGCGCCTCGCTGGCGTTGGTCACCTCGCGCATGCCTTCGCCGGTCATCTCGAACATGCCCAGTTCGTTGACGGAGCCGAAGCGGTTTTTCACCGCGCGCAGGAGCCGATAGTGATTCTGGCGGTCGCCTTCAAAATAGAGCACGGCGTCCACCATGTGCTCAAGCACGCGGGGGCCGGCAAGCGAGCCCTCCTTGGTGACATGGCCGACGAGAAAGACGCTGCAGCCCGTGGCCTTGGCCATGCGGATGATCTGCGAGGCGCTCTCGCGCACCTGCGACACACTGCCGGGCGCGGAGGCGATCTCCGGCAGATACATGGTCTGTATGGAATCCACCACCATCACGCGGGGAGCGATCTCCTCCATGCGCCGCTCGACCGTGGTCATATCGTTTTCTGAGAGCACATACATGCCCGTTCCCGAAGCGCCCAGGCGATTGGCGCGCATCTTGATCTGCCGCGCCGACTCTTCGCCGGAGACATAGAGCACCGTCTCGCCGGCGCGCGCCATGTTGGCGCACACCTGCGTGAGCAACGTGGACTTGCCCACGCCGGGGTCGCCGCCAACGAGCACCACGGAGCCGTCCACCACGCCGCCGCCAAGCACGCGATCCAGTTCGGCGATGCCGCAAAGGCGGCGCTGCGCGGCGTCATCGGGGATCTCATCGATGCGCAGCGCCTCAGCACCCGCGCCGGGCGCGCGCTTGAGTTTTTTCTCCGGCCCCTTTGCCTCCGGCTGGCGAATCTCTTCCTGCATGGTGTTCCAGCTGCCGCATTCCGGGCAACGCCCCAACCACCGGCCCGTTTCATAGCCGCATTCCGAGCAGACATATGTCATTTTGCCTTTTGCCACAAAATTGTCCTCCGTATGTTCGCTTGTTGTATTATATCACAACATGGCGCGACTTGCCAGAAAAACTCTTTTGCTTTATAATATAAGCATTCCCCCAAAGGAGTTTTGTTTGCATGCGCGACGACGAAAAGCGGCCGGAGGTGCCGGACATCGGCTCCCGCGCGGACGACGAACTTTCCCAATACGGCGACGAGCAGGATATGCCCGTGCGCCGCAGGCGTTCCGCAAAGGCCACGGGCAAAAAGAACAAACCGCAAAAGAAGACCGCCGCGAAAAAGAACAAAAAGGCGCGCAAAAAGCGGTGCTCGTTTTTTGAGTGGCTGTTTTCCGGTACGACCAGGCGCTCAGGCCGGCGTTTCGACTCTCTGCGCTTGTTCGGCCGGGACGTGCGCCTCTCTTTCTGGCCGGTATTTCTCGTGGTCATCGTGCTTCTGCTGGCCATCGTGGTTCTTTTGCAGGGCAACAGCATTTCCGTGGATGAGCAGCAAGTGACCATGGTCGGTCTGCCGGAGGATCTGGAAGGCTACCGCATACTGCTGCTTTCCGACCTCAATGGCCGGCGTTTCGGCGATGAACAGGCCACGATACTGCGCGAGATCGGCACGCTGGATTACGACGCGGTGTTCATTGCCGGCGACATGGTGGGCTCTGGCGGCGATCCTCAGCCGTTCTACGAACTGTTGGAAGGCCTGCCCTCCAGCAAGCCCGTCTACTTTATCGCCGGCGATTCCGATCCGCAGCCCGTTCTGGACGTCACCCGGGACATCACCGGCACCGTGGAGCAGATGGTGCTCGCCGACTGGATCCTCGGCGCCATCGAGCGCGGCGCCACGTATGTGGACGCGCCCGTGGAGTTGAACGTTGGCGATAGCAGCATCTGGATCTCCCCGGCGGATATGCTCAACCTGGACGCGGGCGAGTTGGCGAATACCTGCGAGGAACAGATGCTGCAGGAGCAGGAAGGCACGGTGCTCGGCCTGCAAAGCGACCACGATACGCTGCCGTCCACCACCTACCGTTACGAGCGCGCGCAAAGGCTTTTGAACGCCGTCAACAGCATGACCGCCGCGGATGTGCATATCTCGCTGGCGCACGAGCCGCCGTCTGACGATTTCCTTTACGCCTCCTCCACCCACAATTCCTCTGAGGAAAAATACCTCACCCAGCCTTCGCTGGTGCTGGCGGGGCATTACTGCGGCGGCGTTTGGCGATTGCCCCTGGTGGGAGCGTTCTATATCCCCTCTTCCACCGCCGAGCGCCACGGCTGGTTCCCGGCGCAGGAGGATGTGCAGGGCCTCTCTACCGCCGGAGGGACGCAGTTGTATATCACTGCCGGGCTCTCCACCACGGACAGCGCGCCCCTGATGTTCTTCCGCTTCCTCAACCGTCCGCAGATCTCCATCATTGAACTGACGGCAACCTTGCCGCAGAGCATGCTGGAACAATAGACGTTCTTTCCTGTGACCGTCTCGCAAGGCGGTCACATTTTTTTGCCTGCGCGCGCCATACTAAAGCCAAATGTGGATCGGAGGTTGGTGCGCATGGCGGAAATGCCCCACGCTGATCTTTTGCGCGGCGAACTCACAGGCGCGTTGCAAAAGGACGTGGAAACGTTCAAAACGATTTTCGGCCTGCCGGAAAACGCGGACATCGTATTTCGTCCTTTCGAGGCGGGCGGTTTTTCGCTGTGCGCCGTCTACACGGAGGGCATGGCGAAAGACGACAAAGTGGCCGATTTTATACTGCGTGCCTGTCACGCCTTCGATGCGGGCGCGGAGCGCGTCGATGCGGATATGCGCGCGGAATTCCTGCTCAAGAGCGCCGTCTGCATACCGCAGGCACGCCTTGAAAACCGCGTGCAGGAGCTCGTCATGCAGATCCTCGGCGGCATGACGGCGCTGCTCATCGACGGGTGCGCGGACGGCCTTTTGATGGAGACGCGCGGATTTGAGAAGCGCAACGTGCAGCGCACCGTGAGCGAAAGCGTCGTCGTCGGCTCACAGGAGGGGTTTGTGGAAAGCCTGCGCACGAACATCACGCTCATGCGCCGCTATGTCCAGTCCCCCGCTCTGATCTCGGAGATGACCACGGTGGGCAAGAGCGTTCCTCTGCGCATCGCCATACTCTACATGAAGGGCGTCGCGCGCGAGGAAACGCTCGCCGAGATGCGCAAACGCGTGAAGTGCGTCACGGCCGCGGTCGTGCATGGACTTGGGCAACTGGAACAGCTCATCGAGGACAGGCCGTTTTCCCTGACGCCGCAGATGCTGCTCACCGAGCGCCCCGACCGCGCCGCTTCCTGCGTTCAGGATGGCCAGATCGTCATACTGGCCGACGGCGCTCCCTACGCGCTGATCGCGCCGGTGACGCTTTTTCACCTGCTGCATTCCTCGGACGACACATTCATGCGCTGGCAGTACGGAAGCTTTCTGCGCTTCATCCGCATGCTGGGCGTTCTCTTTTCTCTGCTTCTCCCGGGCGCCTACATCGCCCTGACGCTCTACCATCCCCACCTCATCCCCATGGCGCTGCTCACGTCCATTGCCGAAACGCGCGCGCAGGTGCCATTTACGGCGCTTACGGAGATACTGCTGATGGAGTTTTCCTTTTATCTCATCAACGAAGCCAGCACGCGCATCCCTTCGCAGATGGGTTCGGTGATCGGCATCGTCGGCGGCCTCATCCTCGGACAGGCGGCGGTATCCGCCTCGATCATCAGTCCCATCGTCATCATCGTCGTGGCGTTGACGGGCCTGGGAAATTTCGTCATCCCTGACTATGGATTTACGGTCGGCATGACCATTTTGCGCATCGCCATCATACTGGTCAGCGCCCTTCTGGGGCTTTACGGGTTGACGCTGGCCGTGTTCGCGCTTCTGTGTCACCTTTGCTCGCTGCGCTCGCTGGGGGCGCCATTCATGGCGCCGGTCGCGCCGTTTCGCCCGCACAACCCGGACATACTGCTGCGACTGCCGATCTGGATGCAAAAGCGTCTGCTGTTTCTTGCCAAAAAAGACAGTTGGATGCGAAAGGAGACGCGCAAATGAAGCTGCAATTGCCCCTGTCCCTGGCGCGGCCGTTGGCGTTCTCCGCCGTGACCACGCGCCTGCTGATGGGGATTTTTCTCGACCTGCCCTGGCTCTACAACGCCGGTTGGATCGCCGCGTTGGGCGCTATCCTGCTGTGCGTGCCGCTGGGCCTGCTTGCGGATCGCGCGGCGCGCGCCTGTCGCGGCGGCGGAATTGCCGAAGCGCTGGAAAAGCGCGGCGGGCGCGCCGTCGCACGGCCCGTCTTCGCGCTGTTGAGCCTCGTCTGCATATATGAAACCGCCGTCACGTCGCGCGTGCTCAGCAATACCGTGCGCCACGTCGCGCTGGCCGAGGCTTCGGCGATCTCCCTTCTTCTGCCGCTTTTGTTGGCGGCGATGCTCTGCGCCTGCCTGGGCGGACAGGCCATCGGCGGGGCGGCGCGCATCTGGGTGCGCGTGATGCCCGTGCTGATGCTCATCGTGCTGCTCCTGCAATTTCGCAGCTTTCGTCCCGCGTGGTTGACGCCTCTGCTCGGTCCGGGCGCGAACGTGCTCGCCTCCGGGACGGTGAGCGCCTCAGGCTGGCTGTCGATGGCGGCGCTTCCCTGGCTGTGTGCGGATCGTGAGGAGAACGGCGCAAAACAGCGCGGCGCCTTGAGCACGCTTGTCACCATCGGCATCTTCAGCGCCGCAGTGCTGGCGCTGCTGGCCATGATGGCCCCTCCGAGCGTGCGCACGGATCTTACGCGCACCTATCAACTCGATAAGCTGCTGGCCAATGGCCGCGTCACGCAGACCGCCCAGCTTCCTCTCATCCTCCTGTGGTATAACGGACTCCTGTTCAACGTCACCGCGGATCTTTTTTTCGCCGCGAAGCTTCTGCAACTCACATTCCCGCGCCTGGACGGGCGTTTGGCCGTCCTGCTGGGCGGCGCTGTCTCCGGCGCGGTCGCCATGCTCGGCTGGGCGGAACAGCGAATGGTCGTTTCCTACGCGCGGTGGTTGTTCGCGGTGGTGGGAACGCTGATGCTGGCGCTGTTTGCCGCGCCGCTGCGGAAGGGAGGAAAGCGGGCGTGCGTTCATACAAAATAGCGATTTTGGCGCTTTTATGCGTGCTCCTGAGCGGTTGCACGCAAGCGCGGCAGGTGGAGAGCATCGCCTTTGCGGTCATTCTCGGAGCCGATCTCACAGAAGACGAGGGCATTGAATTGACCGTGCAGATTCCCAAAGTCGGCGGCGCTTCGGAGAGCGAGGAGAGTTCGAGCGGCGAGCCTTCGGACTATCTCATCGCTTCCGCGCGCGGAGCGACGTTCACAGACGCACTGATGGCGCTGGAGATCACCGTGCCGCGCGACCTGACGTTGACGCAGATCAAATTGCTCGTCGTCTCTGAAGCGCTGGCGCGCCATGAGAAATTCTTTAATTTTGCCGAATCTCTCGCCAAACTCGATCAGTCCTGCGCCTCCGCCTATTTCGCCGTCTGCCGCGGAAACGCCGGAGAGTTCGTGCGTGAGCAGAAACCCGTCATCGGCATGCGGGTTTCGCTGGGCATACTCGCCATGTTCGAACATCACAAGACGCGCGGCTATATCGTCGGCACGAGTTTTGCTGATTTCTACTACCGCGGCGTGTCCGTCTTTTCCGATCCTGTGGCGATTCTCTGCGCCACAGCGCAGGAAGCGCCCGAGGCACTGCGCGGACGGGACGCGCTGGACGGATTGACGCCCGAAAACGTGCCCGCCAGTTCGGAAAACGAAAATGAATACGTGGGAACGGCCCTGTTTCGCGATGGGCTGATGGTCGGCACCCTCGACGGGCTGGAAACGAGCCTTCTCAACGCCATCCACGGCTCGACGGTGTTTTTCAATTACAGCCTCGACGGCATGCCTGTGAGCCTGCAATCCCACGGCATGACGGATCTGCGTATCGAAAACATGGAAGATGAGCGGTTGCGCATCGCCTTCGACCTGCGTTTCAACGTGATCGCCGACCTGAAGGCCCCGCCGCTGGAAAGCATCCGCACGACGCTGCGGGAGGATCTTGCGCAGTTGCTCGCCAAGTGCCAGTCCCTGGGCGTTGAACCGTTCGGCTTTGCCGCGCGCGCGGCGTCGCGCTTTCCATCGCTCGCGCAATGGCAGGCTTACGATTGGCCGCAGCGCTTCTCCGAAGCGGAATTTGACGTCGATGTGCAAATCACCGTCACAGACACTTGACAGAGCACGGATGAATCCGGTAAAATGGTAAAGAATGTTCGGCAAAAGCGGTGCGCCGCTTTGGCGGACAGAAAGCGACACGAAGGCGAGTTGTGGCGGGCGATGTACGCACTGATCATCAACCCCATCTCTGGAAACGGACGCGGCAAGCGCGAACTTCCGCGCGTGGAGGCGCTATTGCGCCGCGAGAGCGTCCCCTACCGCACATTTGTGGCCGAAAGCGCCGTTGAGGCGCGCACGTACGCGCGGCAGGCTGTAGAAGAAAACATGACGGGCGTCATCGCCGTCGGTGGCGACGGCACGCTTTTTGAGGTCATCAACGGCCTGGCCGGCAGCGAACTTACGCTTTTGTTCGCCTGCTGCGGCACCGGCAATGACTTTATCAAGACGCTGCGCCTTCCCAAAGATCCTGTGGAGGCTTTGCGGGCGCAGCTGCATGCCCCGATTTCGCGCATCGATATCGGACGCATGAACGAAGTGTATTTCCTCAATGTTTCCGGTACGGGCTTTGATGTGGATGTATTGCGCCACGCGGAAGCCTACAAGCAAACGCATAAGGGTCTGGGCGTTTATCTGCGCGGCGTGCGCGATGCCATCCGCAGTTTTCGTCCTCTTGAAGCGCGCGTCGGCTTTGACGGCGCGGAGGCGCAACCGCGGCGTTTCACCATCATTTCTATCGGCAACGGGCAATACATCGGCGGCGGGATGCGCGCCGTGCCAACGGCGCAGGTAAATGACGGCTTTTTCGACGTGGTCATCACCCGCCCCATCCCCCGCTGAGCCATCGGCATACTGATGGCGATCTATGTGCCCGGTTGGTATGCGCATACGCCCTTCGTACAGCGCCTGCGGTGCAAAAGTCTGCGGCTCATTTGCCCCGGCATGACTGTTAATCTCGACGGGGAATTGATCGATTGCGACGATGCGGATTTTGAACTGCTCGCCTCGGCGCTGCCTGTGCCCATTCCCGGCCTCCCGCCGCGCGGGTGATCCCAAAAACAGAAAACGCCCCGCGCTGGGGCGAGGAGCGCCAGAGGGGGCGTTTTCTGTTTTTGGGGTCTTACTTCAGCAATTCCCGCGCCTTGCGGCCTCGATGGTTGGAAATGGCGATGATGACCGCGATCATCGCGTAAGCCACGGTAAAGCTGATGAGCAGATCCCAGTAGGCGACGTCGGCGTTTTTCTGTAAAAGGCCAGCCAGATAAATGAGCAGCCACGCGCAGGCCAGAGAGATGATATAATGCAAAACAAGCATTAAAAATCCCTTGGAGCGCTTGCGCTGCGTGCCAAAACCAAAGAGGTAATAGGTGATGATGGGCACAAGGCAGGCCACGGCGCGCGCGAGCGCATTGATGTTCGTATCGGTGCCTGCGCCGTTGATCAGTTGGGCGACGGCGCTGACGACGGTAAGAACCGCGTAACCTGCGGCCCAGAGTTGGAATCCACTGCTGATTTTGCGTTTCATGGTTCTTCCTTTCCGCCAAGGTCGAGATGCGCCCGCGCGCGCATCAGACCGGCCTCAGCTGCGTCGTGCGTTACCAGCACGATGGTCGACTGCGCGCAGGTTCGGCACAGAAAAGCCGCCGTCTTTGCGCGCATCTCCTCGTCCAGCCCCTTAAAGGGTTCGTCGAGGAGCAAAAGCTGCGGCTTAAAGAGCGCCGCGCGGATGACAGCCACGCGCCTGCGCATGCCGCCGCTGAATTCCGAAACCCGCTTTTCGCCCTCGTCCGCCAACCCCAGTTCAGAAAGCGCCGCCCGGATCTGTTCGTCCGGCACCGAGGCGGGCGCGGTGAGGCGCACGTTCCGCGCCGCGGAAAAGTGTTCGATGAGCCTGTCTTCTTGAAATACTGCCGCTATGCGCGCTGCCGCGGGCAAGAGCACTTCTCCCGCGTCCGGCGCAAGCAGCCCGAGGATGATGTTGACAAGCGTGGTCTTGCCGCAACCGGAGGGGCCGCGCAGGGCTGTCACCGCCGCCTCGGGAAAGTCGAAGGAGACATTTTCCAGCACAGGGCGGCCATCGAACGATTTGCAGATGCCGCGGATGGTCAGCACTTCTCCCCCTCCATTCTCCGTTGTATGGCCGTGATGAGCAGCACCACCAGTTTTTCCAGCCCCACGCTCAGAAGGATGATGGCCAGCGTCCACGCGAACATCTCCGGCGTGGCGAAGAACAGTTTCGCCTGTTGCAGCGCCGAGCCGATGGAATTGCGCGGCTGGGCGATGACCTCGGCGGCGATGCCGGCTTTCCAGCACATGCCCAGCGAGAGACGCACCGCCGTTAAAAGCATCGGAAACGCTGAGGGCGCGTAGATGGCGCGCACGCGGCCCGCGAAGGGCAGGCGGAACACGCGCGCCATCTCCAGCAATTTGGGATCGGCGCTGTCCAGCCCGCGCAGCACGTTTTCGTAAACGATGGGCAGCACCATGAGGAAGGATATAAAGATCGAAAGGTTCGTCGAGCGTATCCAGATGAGCGCCAAGATCGTGATGGAGGCCACGGGCGTGGCCTTGATGGTGGACAGAAGCGGCCGCAAAAGCACGCGCGCCGGGAATAAGGCGCAGGAGAGCGCCGCCAGCAAAACGCCCAACACCGCGCTGAGG
>CAMMGP010000020.1 GCA_946496415.1 uncultured Clostridia bacterium
GCCAAGGAGTTGGAGAGATATTTTGTCTTCCTAAGACCGCTTGCCTCCGACTTTTCAGCGGTGACCACGGCACTCTCAGCGGCGGGCTTCGACGCGCGCGAATTCGCCTTTTACGGCTTTTTGCCGCGCGAAAAAAAGGCGCTTTCCGAAAAACTCGACGCCGTGCGCGCCACGGGCGTGCCGGTGGCGGTATTCTACGAATCTCCCCATCGCGTGGTGGCGCTGGTGGAGGCCATCGCCGCGCGCTGGCCGCAGTGTCTGCTGGCGGTATGCGCCGATCTCTCCAAGAAATTCGAGTGGCTGCTGCGCGGCGCGCCGGACGAGGTGCTCGCGCGGCTGCGCGCCAACCCCAATGTCGAAAAGGGCGAATACTGTCTGGCGGTCGACCTCTCCCCCCTGCCCGCCCCGCAGGCGCCGGAACCGGTTTCAGGCAGCGCCGTGGCGGCGATGGCGGAGCGCCTCTATGCCGGAAACACGCTGAAAGAGGCTGCCGCCGCCGCCAAAGAGCTGGGCTTCTCCCGCAACGAGGTCTACCGCGCCACGCTGTTTCTGCGCCCTTTGGAGGGCGAATGAGGCATCTTCCCCGCGCCGCGCTGACGGCGCGGTTTTCATATTTCCTTCCCCGCGCGAATAGGCTTTTGCGGAGGAGGGATGGACATGGTGCGCTTTCGGGTGATCAAGGGGTCGCATCTGCTGTTGGGCGTGGCCGCGGTGGCGCTGGCGCTGGTGGTGTGCCTGCTGGCGTTCCGGCTGTTTGCCGTGGAGGCGGGCGAAACCGCCGCCGCGCAGACGGGCGGCGATCTCGTGGAGGAAAGTATCGAAACTGAGGCGAAGACCGCGCGCGCGGTCCTCGCCTCTTCCTCCGGCGGCGCCGGCATTGAGATCCACGTGGTGGACGGCGAGGAGGGACAAGTTCCCCCCGCGGAGAACGAGCATACGGATGATACGGTTCCGCCCCTGGATCTTGCGGCACAGGAAAGCGCTTCCCCCGCCCCCGTCGAGAGCGTGCCGCGCGTGCTCATCTACCACACGCACACGCATGAAGCCTATGAGCAGACGGAATCTGACCCCTATGAAGCGCTCGAGGCCTGGCGCACCGCTGACGAGGAACACAGCGTGGTGCGGGTGGGCGAAGAGCTGGCAAAGCTTCTGCGCGCTGCGGGCTGCGAAGTGGTGCACGATACCACCGACCATGAACTCGACGATCTCGCCACCGCCTACACGCGCTCTGAGCAGACGCTGCTTTCCTACGAGGAATCCTTCGATCTCTACATCGATCTGCACCGCGATGCCTATGTCGAGGGCATGGGCGAAAACGCTCTGCGCGCGGATGGCGTCGACTACGCAAAACTGATGATGCTCGTCGGCCGCGGCGACAATTTCCAGGTCAAGCCCTATTATGAGGAAAACTACGCCTTTGCGCGCGCGCTCACAGAAGCGCTCAACGAGCGCGTTCCCGGCATTTGCCGCGACGTACTGGTCAAGACCAATCGCTACAATCAGCACATCGCGCCGCGCTCTTTGCTGATCGAAGTCGGCAATAACAGAAATACACTGGTAGAAGCATTGAACGCCATGGGGCCGCTTTCCGAGGCGTTTGCGGCGCTGCTCTGCGGCAAATAATATACTAAAAGAAGTAATTTGCCAGAATTATTCTGCTCTATGATTTTCTTTTCAAGATTTCTTTTGCGAATCATCACTTAATTTTCATATTTTCTTATTGACGGAAGTGGCCGTTATCGGTATAATTATTCACGCTAAAGCCTTCTAATATTTCTCATTAGAAGCATTGCGAATTTACGAAAGGACTGGCGCACATGAAGAAGTTCAGACTGTACCTCATCGACATCGACCGGCATTTCCTGGAACAGGCGTACCGCTATCTGTCCTCCACACAGGACGTCGAAGTGATTGGCTACGCCACCGACTCAGCGTATGCCTTGAAGCAGATCCAGCAGACAGGGCCTGATTGCATCGTTCTCGGCCTTGCCCAGAAGAGCTGCTATGGACTGGCGCTGCTGCGCATACTGCGCGCCATTCCCAGCCAGCCGGCGCTGATCGTTTGCACTTCGTTTTCCAGCGATACGGCGATACAGATGTGCCGCGATGTCGGCGCGGACATGTTCCTTTTCAAGCCAGTGCCGTTTGAGCAACTGCACGCCTGCATCGTGGATACGACGAAGACGAAGCTGAAATCGGCACGCGAACAGCGCGCCATTGAAGCGGGTTTCTCTTCCCCGTCTCCCACCGTTCGCATCCGCCACGCGCTTTTGTGCGCCGGCATCACGCCGCGGTTGTTCGGCTTTTCCTGTCTCGCAGAAGCGCTCTATCGCCTGACGCTGGACGAACGCCTGCTGCGCAATCTGCGCCGCAATCTCTATCCGCAGATCGCGCAGACGCTCGTCACAACGCCGGAGAATGTTGAGCGCAACATGCGCACCGCCATTCGCCGCGCCCGCGGGGAAAGCGATATCTCCAGCCTCAGCAATCGCCAGTTCCTCGGGCGCATGCTCCGCCGCCTGCGCGAAGAGCCGCAGGATTCGCAGAGCGATCAGGCGTGAGCGCGATCTCAAAGCGCGCTTGAAATCCCGCCCCGCCTGTGTTATGATAGTACGCAGGAAAGGGCGGGGTTTCTATGCTGATGATCGGTATCTGTGGGGCGAGCGGCAGCGGCAAATCGACGCTCGCGGACGAACTGGCGCGCCGGCTGGACGAGCCGTGCGTTCTGCTGAAACAGGACTCGTATTACAAAGATCACCCGGATATGGATTTTGCCCAGCGCGAGCGCATCAATTACGACGAGCCGCAGGCGTTCGAGCACGGCGAACTGCGCGCCGACCTCGAAGCGCTGCGCGCCGGCAAGCCCATCACGCGCAAGGGCTACGATTACAAGCAGCACCGGCGCTGCGACTCGAACGAACTCATCTACCCCGCCGACGTGGTGCTGCTCGAAGGCATCCACGTATTCTACGATCCGGCGGTGCGCGATCTGCTGGATTTCAAGATCTTCATCCAGGTCGATCCGGACATCTGCCTTCTGCGGCGCGTGCAGCGCGACATCGTCGAGCGCGCCCGCCATGTGGACAGCGTGGCCCGGCAGTATCTGGAAACGGTCAAGCCCATGTTCGAGCGCTACATCCGCAACTATGTGGAATACGCCGATCTCATCGTCGCCCGCGGCGGCAAAAACGCCCGCATCGTCGATATACTGGCGTTTTACATCAACTCCGGCATGGTCAAGGCGGAGACATAAAAAACGGCCGGGAAGCACGCCGCTTCCCGGCCGTTTTGCCTTTTCAGATGACGCCGCGCAGCACCAGCACGCAAAGCACGCAGGTGGCGACCACCAGGAGCGAGACAAGTATGATGCTGAGGTTGCGCGTGCCCGCTCCGCCGCCCCGGGAATTTTCCAGCAGGCCCGCGCGGCGCAGGGCATTGACCAGCGGCTTATAGATGAGCATGGTCAGAGCGGCGTTCATGGCGCATTTGAGCAGATTGTAGGGCAAAAAGACGGGCAGGAGCATGGCGGCGACCGCCTCGCGCGTCAGGCCCATGTACAGGGGCGTAATGAGGTAGTTCCACAAGAGCATCAACGCCGTGGTCGCAAGGCAGCCGGTGACGAGGCCGATCACCGCGCCCTTGAGCGTGTGCTTGCGCTTGTAGATGATCGCCGCCACGCAGGCAAAGCCCCAGGTGGAGAGTATGTTCATCACGCAGCCGATGATGCCCGTGGAACTGATGGTGACCATCTCCAGAAGGGAGACGACCACGCTGAGCAGCGCCGCCTCCAAAGGGCCGAACATGAGGCCGCCCAGGGCGATGACGACGTCTTTGGGCTCGTATTTGAGAAAGTCCACCGACACCACTGGAATGTTGATGAGCACGACGGACAGGTAAGCGAGCGCGGCGAGCACGCCCAGCATGGCGATTTTCCGGGTCTTGTAGTTCATGGTGCTTCCCTCCGAAATGAAAATAGACGCCTGAAGACGGAGCGTCTTGCAGGTGTCCATTTGGTGTGCCGGAGGCTGTATCGTATTGATGCGAAGCATCCTTGACCAAGACACATCTTCTTTCATCCAGACTTTTACTGTTGGTTTTGGAGTTTCACCAAATCTGCGCCTTTGCGCTCGCGGACTGTACCGCCAATCGGGAATTGCACCCTGCCCTGAAGACGTTCTCTGTTCAGTTGTCGAAATCAGTATACCGCGTGCAAAGTTAAGGTGCAAGCGCGTTTATGTATCGTTTCCGTTAGCGACGCTCAGTTCGCGGATGGCGTCGCCCGACCAGAGGAACAGGCGCTCGGAAAGAGCATCGAACGCCGCCGCGTCGTCCGTCAACGCGCGCGCCGCCTCGCGGCCATCCAGCAGGCATGCGTCCGCCGGGGCGAGGCGCGCCTTGAGATCGTCCGTGCGGAAGACATACTCCCCCGTTTGCCAAAAATATTTGGCATGCAGCGCAAAAGCCGACATTTTGTAAAGCGCGGTCAGCATTGCCGGATCGCGGTCGAAGAGCAGGCCGTGCACGCAGCCGTGGTAGATGTCGCAGGCGCCCTTCAGCGCGGCGCGGCGGGCGTCCTCGCGGCCCAGGGGCGGCGTCAGCGCCGAAAGATCGCCGTAGAAGGAAAGTGTATCGTGGACGAATTGGAACAGATCCGCCCTGTCCCAGTGCGCCAATTCCGCCGCCCCGCCGAAAAAGCCGCAGACCTTTTCGCGCTCCGGCATCGTTTCGAGCAGGGCGCGATAGGCGCGTATATCCTGTATGGAGACGGCGTCGAGGATGACCACCGCGTCGATATCGCTCTCCGGCCCCGCCTCTCCCCTCGCCCTGCTGCCCTGCAGGCCGACGAAGCGCAGCCGCGCGCCAAATGTCTCCTGCAGGCGCGCAACGAGTTCTTCCATCCAAGGGGTCATCGCATGTTCCTCTTCTCTCAATATAAACAGACGGCGTCCCGGACGGGACACCGCCTGCAGAACTTTGTTTGTTTACTCGTCGCCGCGCAACTGGAAGCGCACGTCGTCCTTGCTTTCCAGCGACAGCGGGTAGTCGCCCAGATGTTTGACCTTGAAGCCATTCTTTTTGTATTCCTCGTAGTCGAAGGCTTCCAGTTCATCGATGGCCAGCTTGTGGAACTCGTAAAAGTTGTGCCACCACTCGTACCCCGTGCCCAATTCTGCGCCCAGATAGGCGTCCGCGATATCGCAGCCCATCTGCGGGGCGACATAGAACGCGCCCATGGCCAGTACGTTGACACCGTTGCCGGTGATGGCGCGCAGCGCCGCCGGAACGGGCTCGACCACGCCCGCGTGGACGTGTGGGCACTTGCTGGCGGCGATGTGGATGCCCATGCCCGTGCCGCAGAAAATCAGCGCGCGTTCAAATTCGCGCTCGGCAATCATGCTGCCCACGCGCAGACCGATGCGGTGGAACATCAGTTCCGGGTCGTCCACATTGGGATCGGTGACGCCCACGTCAGTGATCGTCCAGCCCTTTTTGCGCAAATGGGCGCATACAGCCTCTTTGAGCGGGTAACCGGCGAAGTCCGCGCCGACGAGCAGTTGCTTCTCCTTGATGGTCTTCATACGCATGCCTCCTGTGCAACTATTGACGTGTTTTTATTGTAACATAATTGTGCCAAAAAATCCAGCGTTTTTTGCGCAAAGAGGCGAATCTATCGAAAACGCGTTGCGTTTTTTAGTTTTCCCCCTCGACGCCCGCCGCCTCGCGCAGAGCCATACGCACCTCTTCATCCTCCGCGAAGATGCCCGTCAAAAGCTCCAGAGCGCCCGCGTAGGCAGCATAGGGCACGTAAAAGGCGTAGTTTTCCAGAAAGCTGACACCGCCAAGCAGTGCGCTGCTTCCCAGCGTGTGCTTGGCATAGGGTATCTTTTCCTCCTCCAGCAGCGGCCCGATCATGGCAGCGAGCACATAGCGCACCGTACACAGCAGCACCGGATCGTCCGCGCGCGGCTGCCGCAGGGCGCGAGAACGGTTGCAAGCGGGGCATTTCTCGCCCTCCGTCAAGCGCTGACATTTTGTGCAGTAGAGCATATGCCTTCCTCCTTTGGGCCTTTGCCGCGTCACCGCCCACGCGCATTCCCCACGCAAAACCCTTCGCCCAAAAACACCTTTTGCAATACAAAGCGCACTTTTTCGCAGTCGTGCGCCTGCGGATCAAAGCAAACTGAAAAATCCCCGCTGTCCGCATAGCAAAACAGCAGATCCGCAAAGTGCTTGAGGATCATATCCTCAAGCCGGTGCCCCTGATAATCGACATGGAATTGTTGAAAGGTTTCCCAATTCATCCGGGGCACAAACAGCGTTGTTTCAAGGTAGTAATCAAAGATCTCGGGAATGCGCGCATAGACGCGATCGTTCAATTCGCTCCTGGCCACGGACAGATACTCGCTGATCTTCCGCATTTCCCCGGATTTCCGAAAGAATGCCGGAATCTCCGTTTCCAGTTCCCTTTGGCGCTGCGGCGACAGATGCATGCCGTCTGTTCGATAAAACCCGAAAAACAGTTCCCTGCCGTCCAAAAACGCCCTGAGAACGCGCTCGATGCGCTCTGGATAGGCACTCCGACAGCGCGCGTTCTCGACTGTCAATGTACATACGCCCAAAGGATGGCTGTACGCTTTGAGCGCGATCTGTCTCTTCTTCATCCCTGTTCCTCAAAACGGCTTTCCTGGCAGCGTGGGAAGCGGATGCCCTCTGCCAGAGCCGCTTATCTCCTACCGGCAACGGCGCTTTGGACAGACTTGGCATTCCTTCCCTTGAAACGGCAAATGGGGGCGGGCAAAATGCCCGTCCCCGTATGCGTGTCGTTTTGCTTAGACGCCCTTGCGCTCGTTCTTGAGTTTGTTGCCCAAGGTCTGGTTGGTGGTGCGCACATGTCCCTTGAGGGGCACGATCTTAGCGTCGATGGCGTCGAGGATCCAGGACGGCTGCGGGAAGAAGGCCTCTTCCAACTCGTGCGCCGGGGTGATCCAGTTCTTGGAAGCCACCACAACCGGCGGAGCATCCAACTCGTCGAAGGCCATCTCGGTGATCTGACGGGCGACCTCGGAGGCGAAGGAGCCGCGCTCGCAGGCATCGGTGACGATGACGATGCGGCCAGTCTTCTTCACGGACTCGATCACGGTGTCGTAGTCGAACGGCACGAGCGTGCGCGCGTCGATGATCTCGGCCTCCATGCCGTACTTCTCCTTGAGTTCGTCGGCGGCCTTGAGGGCGCGATAGAGCACCGCACCGAAGGTGAGGATGGTGATATCCTTGCCCTTGCGCTTGACGTCGGCCTTGCCGAAGGGGATCTCATAGTAGTCCTTGGGCACGCCGCCCTCGTGGAACTGCTCGCCCACATCGTAGATGCGCTGGGACTCGAAGAAGACCACCGGGTCGGTGCCGACCAGAGCGGAGGCCATCAGGCCCTTGGCGTCATACGGCGTGGCCGGGAAGGCCAACTTCAGGCCCGGGATGTGGGCGGCCAGCGCCGACCAATCCTGAGAGTGCTGCGCGCCGTACTTGGAGCCAACGGACACACGCAGAACCACAGGCATCTTGATGATGTCGGCAGACATGGCCTGCCACTTGGCCATCTGGTTGAACACTTCGTCGCCCGCGCAGGCGAGGAAGTCGCAGTACATGAGCTCGACCAGCGCGCGACCGCCCGCCATGGCGTAGCCGACGGCGGAACCGACGATGGCGCTTTCCGAGATCGGGGAGTTGAAGAGGCGGTGATACGGCAGCGCCTCGGTCAGTCCACGGTACACAGCGAACGCGCCGCCCCAGTCGCGCACGTCCTCACCGTAGGTGATGAGGGAAGCGTCCTTGTAGAAGCGGTCGATGATGGCCTCAAACAGGCCGTCGCGCAGCTGGTAGACCTTGTTCTTGGAGACGGGCTTGCCGTTGGCGTCGAAGCCCCAGCGCTCCTTGCGGGCGATGGCCTGCACGCGCGGGTTCTCCTCCATGGGCATGTTGACATCCGGCTTGGCGTCCGAGAAGGACTCGACATGGCCGTTGGTGAACATCATGTCGGCGATCTCGTCCGGGTTCTTGGTAAGATCCATGCGCGGGGAGATCTCCTCGTCGATGGCCAGCTTGAAGTTGCGGAAGATGGCGTCGTCCACCGTCTTGACGATATTGTCGCAGTCTTCCTCGGTGGCCAGGCCAGCCTCGATCAGCTGCTTGCGGTACTCGATGATCGGATCCTGCGCCTCCCAAGCGGCGATCTCTTCCTTGGTGCGGTAAGAGGAGCTGTCCGACGGGCTGTGGCCGGAGAAGCGGTAGGTGACGACGTCGAGGAGCACCGGACCCTTGTTCTCGAGGAGGATCTTCTTCTTGCGGCCATAGGCCTCGATGACGGCCAGCGGGTTGAAGCCGTCGACGCGCTCGGCGTGCATCTGGTTGGGGTTGAAGCCCGCGCCCATGCGCGCGAGGATGTCGTAGGCCATGGTCTCGCCGCTGGTCTGGCCGCCCATGCCGTACTGGTTGTTGAAGATGTTGAACAGCACCGGCAGGCCGCCGCGCATGCCCTCCTCCCAGAGGGTGTTGAGCTGGCCCATGCCGGACATGTTCAGGGCCTCGAGCACGGGGCCACGGCCGAGCGCGCCGTCGCCGATGTTGGCCACGACGATGCCGCCCTTGCGGTTGACGCGCTTATAGAGCGCCGCGCCCATGGCGATGGTGCCGCTGCCGCCGACGATGGCGTTGTTGGGATAGATGCCAAAGGGCGTAAAGAAGGTGTGCATGGAGCCGCCCAGGCCGCGGTTGAAGCCGGTTTCGCGGGCGAAGATCTCGCTCATCGCGCCGTAAAGCAGGAAGTCGATAGCCAGATCCTTGACGGTGGCGTGCTCGCCCTTTTCCACCACGGAGAGCGTCTTGCCGCCGAGGAAGTTCTTCATGATGTCGAGCAATTCGTCATCGGAGAGCTTTTCGATGGCGGACAGGCCCTTGGCGAGGATGTCGCAGTGGGCGCGGTGGGAGCCGAAGATGAAGTCGTTGACGTCGAGGTGGAAGGCCTCGCCGACAGCGGCAGCTTCCTGGCCAATGCCCAGATGGGCCGGGCCGGGATGGGTGTAGGAAACGCCGCGATACTCGCTGGTGGTCTTGATGGTCTGGATCATCGTCTCAAACTCACGCAGAACCAGCATGTCGCGATAGATGTTGAGGAACTGCTCCTTGGTAAAGTTGCCCAACTCATCCTTGACCTTCTTCTGATACTGGTTGCAGGGGATGGGCTCAAAAGTGACCTGACCGGGTTTGCGGATCTCATTCGGGTCGACAAACAGTTGCTTGGACATGGGAAAAACACGCTCCTTCTAAAAATAGCTGTCGCGGCTGAATATCCATGCTCCGGGCGCAGGCGCGCCGCCCGCGCCCGGAAAGCGCTCAGTCCTTGAACTCCCAGATCGTCTCGCGGATGATCTCGCTGACGGTGGGATGCGGGAAAATGATCTCCTTGACGTCCTTGACGCGCAGTTCCTGCTCGATCATCAGCGCCGCGCCCCAGATGGCCTCGGAAGAGGAATTGCCCAGCATGTGCACGCCGAGTATGTTGCGGTGCTCCTTGCCGACAAGGATCTTGCAGATGCCGTCCTCGCCCTCGTTCTCGGCCACGAAGCGGCCGGCGTAGCGCATGGAGAGCTTGTGGACTTCATAGTCGATGCCCTGCGCCTTGGCGTCTTCCTCGGTAAGGCCGACGCTGGCCACCTCGGGATGGGTGTAGATGACCGAGGGATTGGCGTTGTAGCGCATCTTGTCCTTTTTGCCGAGGATGGTGTTGACGGCCACTTCCGCCTCGCGATAGGCGGTGTGCGCGAGCATGACCTTGCCGATGCAGTCGCCGGCGGCGAATACACCCTCGACGTTGGTGCGGCCCTGTTCGTCCACGACGATGACGCCGCGGTTCATCTCCACGCCGATGTTCTCAAGGCCCATGTCCTTGGTGCTGGCGCGGCGGCCGATGGAGAGCAGCACCTTGTCCGCCGGAACGTCGAACTGCTTGCCGTCCGCCTCGCAGACGACCTTGCCCTTTTCCACAGCCAAACACTTGGTGGAGAGTTTGAAGTCTACGCCCTTCTTGGCGTATTCCTTCTGGAGCATCTTGGAGATCTCGCGGTCGGTGGGGCCGGCGATGTGGTCGAGCATCTCAACGACGGTGACGTGGGAGCCGGCCACGCAGTAGTAAGCGGCCATCTCCAGGCCGATGACGCCGCCGCCGATGATGACGAAGTTCTTCGGCACTTCCGGCAACTCCAGCACTTCGCGGTTGGTGAGCACGAAATCTCCCAGGTTCTCCTTGACGCCGGGGATGGGCGGCACGACCGCCTCGGAACCGGCGCAGATGAGCAGCTTGGCGGCTTCGTAGTCCTGACCGCCGGCGGTGACGGCAAAGCCGCCCTCGACGCGGCCCTTGATGACCGCCTTTTCCTTGACCACGGTGACGCCGGCGCCCTTCATCTTCGCGCCCACGCCGGAGACCAGCATGCGCACCACCTTGCCGCGGCGGGCGACGACGGCTTTCTGATCGAGGGCCACGTTCTCAGCGCTGACGCCGTACTTGGCGCCGTCGCGGGCGTGCTCGTAGATCTTCGCGGAATTCAAAAGCGCCTTGGAGGGGATGCAGCCCTCGTTCAGGCAAACGCCGCCCAGATTGTTCTTCTCAAACAGGCAGACCTTGAGGCCCGCGTGACCGGCGCGCTCCGCGGCGTCGTAACCGGCGGGACCGCCGCCGATGATGATAAGATCAAACATTTGAAGTCCCTCCGTTCATCAGCCCCGCGCCAGGAGCAGGGTGAAGTTTTCCAGATTGTACTTGAGGTCCTTGAGGAAGCGGGAGGCGGGGCTGCCATCCAGCGCGCGATGGTCGTAGGTGAGCGACAGGCCCATGGCCGGATAGGTCTGGATCTGGCCGTTCACTTCGCGCACGCGGGTGGTGATGCCGCACACGCCGAGGATGCCCGTCTGCGGCGGGTTGATGACCGGCGTGAAGCTCTCGATGCCATAGGAACCGACGTTGGAAACGGTGAAGGAGCCGCCCTGGAGGTAATCCGGGTTGATGTGGCCCTCGCGGCACTCCTTGGCCAGCTTCTTGGCGGTATCGGAGAGTTGCTTGAGGCTCATCTTGTCCGCGCCAAAGATGGTGGGCACCATCAGGCCGCGGTCGGTATCGCAGGCCATGCCGAGGTTGACGCAGTTGAAATACTTCATCGTCTTGCCATCGTCGATGAGGTTGGCGTTGAGGGCGCGGTGCTCGGGCATCGTCAACGTGCGCGCCACGGCGTACATGACGATATCGTTGAGCGAAACCTTGTTCATGCCCATCTCCTCGCCCTTCTCCTTGAAGAGTTTGCGCAGGGCCTGGATCTGGGTGCAATCGAAGGTGATATTGTGGGTAAGCTGCGCCATATTGGCCAGCGAGGAATGCATGGTGCGGGCGATGACCTTGCGGATGTTGGGCAGCGGCTCGGTGTAGCTGTCGTCGTTGGGCACGCCGATTTCCACGGCGGCCGCTTTGGCGGCAGGCGCGGGGGGTTCCGCGGCGGCGGGGCTGGGGGCAAGGGCGGGAAGGGTCACGCGGCCGCCCACG
>CAMMGP010000021.1 GCA_946496415.1 uncultured Clostridia bacterium
GGACGACCTCTACTTTCAGGCCACGCTCGGCGGCGTGACCTTTGGCGGCGGCGAGCCGCTTCTGTACGCGCCCTTCATCGCCGCCTTTCGCCAATGCTGCGGCAAGGCGTGGCGGCTGACCGCCGAGACGAGCCTGAACGTTCCCGAAGACCTCGCCCGCGCGGCGCTCCCGGCGCTCGACGAGATCATCGTTGACGTCAAGGACGTAAATCCGGCCATCTACCGCGCCTACACCGGCGGGGACAACGCCCGCGCGCTTTTCAACCTGCGTCTGGCGCTTGAAACGCTGGGTGCGGAGCGCGTGCTGGCGCGTGTGCCGCGCATCCCCGGCTACAATACGGAAAGGGACGTGCAAAAAAGCGTCGCCGCCCTGCGGAAGATGGGCGTGACGCGCTTTGACGTATTTCCCTATCGCCTGCCGGGCGGTGGAAAAGCGGGCGCGACTGTGGTATAATGTCTTCAAACCGCATGGGAGAAAGGGGAATGGGATCATGAAACGCGTCCTTTGTCTGCTGCTTCTTTTGCTGCTTCTCTGCCCCGCCGCCAGCGCGCGGGAGGATTACGACGACCTCTATGTCCGCATCCTCGGCCTCAGCGCCGGCGGCCCGACCTACGACGAGGGCTTTGACGCCCTGCCCGAGGCGGCGCAGGCGCTCTACGTGGCCGCCATCTTCGATATGGAGATGCTCTGCGGCGGCCTTTGCACCTTTTTCTGCAACGAAGGCCCCGCCATGGCTGTGCGCGTATCAGGCAGCCTGCGCCTGCTGGGGCTTGACCCCATCGCCGACGCCTACGAGGCCTTTGCGGCGGAAAACGGCATAGACCTTGCGACGCTGGACGGCTTTCCCCTCTACCCCACGCCGGATACAGCGTGGAAGGAAGAATACGCCGCCATCTGCGAGGCCTATCCCTTTGACGAGGTTGATACTGCCTATGTGCAGCTGCGGGAAGAACTGGGCTTTGAAGAAGCCATGCTCGACTTTGCCGCCGCCCACCCCGAGGCGTTTGAACGCTGAAGGCCCCGCTGAAACGGCGAAAGCGCCCTCCCATGCCGGGAAGGCGCTTATTTGCTGTTTTTTTAGAAATCGCAGTTGCGCGTGGTGCGCGGGAAGGGCAGCACGTCGCGGATGTTGGCGATGCCGGTCAGGTACATGATGAGGCGCTCGAAGCCCATGCCAAAGCCGGCGTGCTTGCAGGTGCCATACTTGCGCAGTTCGAGGTACCACCAGTAGTCTTCCGGCTTCATGTGCAACTCCTCGATGCGCGCAGTGAGCACGTCCAGCCGCTCCTCGCGCTGGCTGCCGCCGCACAGTTCGCCCACGCCCGGCACCAGAAGGTCGGCGGCGGCCACGGTCTTGCCGTCGTCGTTCATGCGCATGTAGAAGGCCTTGATCTCCTTGGGATAGTCGGTGACGAACACCGGGCGGCCAAAGTGCTTTTCGGTCAGGTAGCGCTCATGCTCGGTCTGCAGGTCGCAGCCCCAGAACACGGGGTACTCGAATTTCTGACCGCTCTTTGTGAGGATGTCCACGGCCTCGGTGTAGCTGACGCGGGCAAAATCGGCGTCGCGCACGCTCTCCAGGCGGGCGATGAGGCCCCTGTCCACGAAGTTGTTCAAGAACTCCAGTTCCGGCCTTGCCTCTTCCAGCACGGCGGCGAGGATGTATTTGATCATCTCCTCCTGCAGGTCCATGTCCTCCTTGAGGGTGGCGAAGGCGATCTCCGGCTCGATCATCCAGAACTCGGCGGCGTGGCGCGGCGTGTAGCTGTTTTCGGCGCGGAAGGTGGGGCCGAAGGTGTACACATCGCGGAAGGCCAGCGCCATGCACTCGCAGTTGAGCTGGCCGGAAACGGTCAGGCTCACGGGCTTGGCAAAGAAGTCCTTGTCAAAGTCCACGCTGCCGTCCGGCAGGCGCGGCGGCTCGCCCGCGTCCAGCGTGGTGACGCGGAACATCTCGCCCGCACCCTCGCAATCGCTGCCGGTGAGGATGGGGGTGTGCACGTAGACAAAGCCGCGATCGTGGAAGAAGCGGTGGATGGCCTGCGCCGCCAGCGAGCGCACGCGGAAGGCGCACTGGAAGAGGTTGGCGCGCGGCCGCAAATGCTGTATGGTGCGAAGGTATTCCAGCGTGTGGCGCTTTTTCTGCAAGGGGTAATCGCTGGGGCTCTCGCCAAGCACGGTGAGGGCCGTGGCCTTGAGTTCAAAGGGCTGCTTCATCTCCGGGGTGGGCACCAGTTCGCCCTCGGCCTCGATGGCCGCGCCCACGCCAATCTTTTTCGTCAGTTCGTGGTAGTTTTCCAGCTTGTCCGCCTCAAGGACGATCTGCAGGTTTTTAAAATAGCTGCCGTCGTTGAGTTCCACAAAGGCAAACGCCTTCGATTCGCGCATCGTGCGCACCCAGCCCGACACTTTCACGCCCGCGCGCGCTTCAGCGGGCGGGGCGGCAAACAATTCCCGTACCAACGTGGTCATATGGGTATCCCCTTTCCAACAAGTCAGTCTCTATTATACCCGCGCGGGGGCGAAACGTCAATCGCCAGAGCGCTGAGAAAGCCCACAACCGCAAAAATCGCTCTGATATATAAAAAATCAGAAGCGATTTTTGCTTCCGGCGTCAGCTGCACTTGCCGCCTGCGGTCACTTACGTCTATGTAAGCTCCCTTGGCGGCAAGTTTGCTTCCTTGGCTTGCGGGCTTTCTCAGCGCTCTGGACATCAGTCCGTGAGGTCGATGTTCTCCCGGCCAAAGACGTCGTAACTCTGCTCGATGACGCGGCGGGCCTGCGCGGCGGTGGCGCCCTGCGGCGCGGCGTCGCCCTCCAGGCGCATCACCAGCTTCGTGGGCGCGCCAAAGGCCTCCGTGAAGGCGGCCTCCATCGGTTCGCGCTTGCGCTCGAGCATCTTCATAAACATCAGTTGCTTGCGCGCGAATTCCGCCGTCACCACGCCGCCATCATAGCCCGCGAACTTCATGCCCTCCAGCGCCGCGCGCATCGAGGGGTTGGCCTTGGAAAGCGCCTCCACCGCCTGCAAATACTGCGGCGGCGTTTCGGCGGCGCTCTTGGGCGGCGGGGCGGGCTTGGCCGTGCGCTCCTTTGCCGGCGCGGGGGCTTTGGCGGTTTTGGGCGCTTCTTTGGCCGGGGCAATGGCCGCGCCCCGTTCGATGGCCGCTTCCAGATGCCCAACGCGCTCGGCGAGAGAGACGTCCTTTTCCCCCTCCGGGCAGCAGGCGCGCACGGCGGTCAGTTCCAGCATCGCGCGCGGGTCGGCGGCCCACTTCATGTCCGGCTCCACGCGCATGAACAGCTCCATGAGGCGGAAAAGCTGTTCCCGCACGGCGCTGCCCGCCTGTTCGCGGTAGCGCTGCGCGTCCTCGGGCGTGCATTCCAGAAGTTCCTCCGTCGCCTCGCCCACGGTCTGGGCCAGCAGCAGCGCGCGCAAATGCTCCGCCACCTCGCGGGCGAACACCTGGGGGTCCAGCCCCCGGCGCAAAAGTTCGTCGATCTGCAAAAGCGCGCTGCGGGCGTCGCAAGAGAGCAGCGCGGCGGCGAAATCAAAGAGGAACTCGCGCCCCGCCGTGCCCAATACGTCGCGCACCAGCGCGAGTTCCACCTCCCCGTCCGTGTAGGAAAGGCAGACGTCGAGTATGCTGAGGGCGTCGCGCATCGCGCCCTCGGCGGCGCGGGCGATCTCGTGCAGGGCCTCGTCCGAGGCGGTGCGGCCAATGCCGCCCAGCACCACCATCATGCGTTCGACCATCGTCTCCACGCTCAGGCGCCTGAAATCGAAGCGCTGGCAGCGGGAGAGTATGGTGGCGGGCAGCCGCTGCGGCTCGGTGGTGGCGAGTATGAACACGGCGTGGGCGGGCGGCTCCTCCAGCGTTTTGAGCAGGGCGTTAAACGCGCCGGTGGAGAGCATGTGTACCTCGTCGATGATGTACACCTTGTACTTCGCCACCGCCGGGGGATACTTGACCTTTTCGCGCAGGTCGCGGATCTCGTCCACGCCGTTGTTGGAGGCGGCGTCGATCTCGATCACGTCCATGCTGTTTTCCTTTTTGAGCTGCAAACACACGTCGCATTCGCCGCAGGGGTCGCCGTCCACGGGGTGCAGGCAGTTGATGGCGCGGGAAAGCACCTTGGCCGCGGTGGTCTTGCCCGTGCCGCGCGTGCCGCAGAACAGGTAGGCGTGGGCCACGCGCCCGGTTTCCACCTGATGGCGCAGCGTGCGGACGACCGCGTCCTGACCGACGATCTGCGAAAACGTCTCCGGCCGCCAGGCCCGGTACAGTGCCTGATAACGCATATTGACCTCCGAATATGGACTCTCTTTATATAATAGCGCAGATTCGTCCAAAACAAAAGAAGTTTTACAGGAACCTAAAAACTTTTTCCGCATTGGCGTGCTATAATGCAGTAGGAATACTGGCAGGATGACTTTTGCGCAGGAATGATGTCAAAACAACGCAAACTTGCAGGAAATGATGCAGTATCGTTCCTCGACAGGGGTTTTTGCAGGCAGAAGCAACGGATGGATCCGGCATCGGGAGGGATTTGATGAAGCGGATCGTATTGACCGGGGGCGGCACGGCGGGCCACGTCACGCCGAACCTGGCGCTGATCCCCCGTCTTCTGGCGGACGGCTGGGACGTGCATTACATCGGCGAGGCAGACGGCGTGGAAAAGCGCCTCATCGCCGCCGTTCCGGAAGTGACGTATCACAGCGTGTCCACGGGCAAGCTGCGGCGCTACTTCGACGTCAAAAATTTCACCGATCCGTTCAAAGTGGTGAAGGGCATTGGTCAGGCCTCGAAGCTGATGAAACAGCTAAAGCCCGACGTGGTCTTTTCCAAGGGCGGCTTCGTCTCCGTGCCCGTGGTCTACGGCGCGCGGCTGCACAAGGTGCGCGTGCTTCTGCACGAATCGGACATGACGCCGGGGCTGGCCAACAAGCTTTGCGCGCCCTTTGCGTGCAAGATACTCTGCACCTTCCCGGAAGCGGCGCGCGGCTTTGGCGAAAAGGGCGTCTATACCGGCACGCCCATCCGCCCGGAGATTTTGAGCGGCGACCGCGAAAAGGGTCTGGCCACCTTTGGCTTTACCGACGGCAGGCCGGTTTTGATGATCACGGGCGGCTCCTCCGGAGCGCAGGCCATCAACACCGCCGTGCGCGAGGCGCTGCCGAAGCTTTTGGAATCGTTTCAGGTGCTGCACCTGTGCGGCCCGGGCAACGCGGACGAGGCGCTTTTGGGCACGCCGGGCTACGTCCAGTGCGAGTATCTGGACAGCGAAATGGCCGACGCCTACGCCTGCGCCAACATACTGATCTCCCGCGCCGGGTCGAACACGCTGTGCGAGATCCTCGCCCTGCGCAAGCCGGCGCTGCTCATCCCCTATCCCATGGGGGCCAGCCGCGGCGACCAGATCGTCAACGCCCGTTCGTTTGAAGCGCGGGGCCTCAGCCGCGTGCTCATGCAGGAGGACATGACCGCCGACCGCCTGGTTTCCGAGGTCATCAGCCTCTACCGCGACCGTGGCTCTCTCTATGAGAAGATGGACAAGGAGCCCTCCGCCAACGGTGTGGACAACGTGCTCAAGGAGATTTACGCCGTGGCGGAACGCCGTTAAGGACTTTGAATACAAGATCGCCTTCACGATGGTGGAGGCGGTCTTTCTTTTCGGCAGTTGCCTTCCCGCGCCGGCGCAGAGCGCAAAGAGCGCCCTCACGCTGCGTGAAGGCGCTCCTTGTTTTGCCGTTCTCCTTGCCCGCGTCTCAGGGGCGTTCGCCATCCTACTGCGCGCTCTCCGGCGGCTTGCAGGTAAACAGCAGCGCGGCGCGGCCGTCGGGCCAGCACACCGGCGTTGGCGCGGCTCGCAGCCATTCGGCGCACAGGGCCTCCGCCTCGCCGGCCTCGCCTTCACGCGCCTGATCAAGCAGCTTTCGCGCGTCACAGCCCTCGCAGGGGGCGCTCGCGCCGGCCATGAGGGCGTGGTAACACTTTTCGCCGGGGCGCAGCGTGGGGAAGCGGGCGCACATCTTCGCGTTGGCGAACAGCAACTCGCGCGTTTCGGGGTCGATGGCGTAAGCGATGTAGTCCGCGTGCTCCAGCATCTGCGGCGCGAAGAAGCGGCCGTCGTCGCCGTCGTAGACGGTGAAGCGGCCCTTGCCCGCGCGCTTGGCGTCGTAAAGCGCCACGTCGGCGCTCTTGTAAAGGGCGGCGAATGTATCTCCGCCCTCGGGGAAGAGCACCGCACCGGCGCTGCAGCCCACGCGAACCTCGCCCGCGTGCAGCGTGGCCAGCCCCTGCTTGAGGCGGCAGAGCGCCTGCTGGAGCCGTTCGTGATCGCGCACGCCCTCCATCAGGGCCATGAACTCGTCGCCGCCCAGCCGGCCGACGATGTCCGTGCCGCGGAAATGGCCGCGCAGGAAGTTCGCCAGCGTGCGCAGAACCTCGTCGCCCACGTCGTGGCCGTAAAAATCGTTGATGTCCTTGAAATCGTCGATATCCAGAAGCACGATGGCGCAGGACTGCTGCGGCGCGCCTTCCAGGCGCAGGCGGATGGCCTCCTCGAGGCCGGCGCGGTTGAGCAGCCCGGTCAGCGCGTCTGTGCGCGCCTGCTGCTCCAGACGCTCGGTGAGCATGCGCTCCTGCGAGATGTCCGTCAGTTTGCCAATGATCCAGCGCCGCCGCCGCCGTCCGTCAAACAGAACGCTCATGTGGGCGCGGCACCAGGCGTAGCGCTCGCCCTCGCCGCCCAGGCGCACGCGAAAATCAATGGTGGCGTGCGTCTCCGCGCTCATGCCGCCCCTGAGGATGCTGAAGATGCGCTCCACGGCCTCGCGCTCGTCGGGATGGGCCACTTCGAGAAATTCGGCGATGGTGCGCGAACCTTCGCGGCCGTAGACGCGATGGAAGTTTTCGCCCAGCCGCAGGCGGTCGCTCAATACGTCGTATTCCCAAAAGACCTCGTTGGTGTCCTCCGCGAGTATGCGATAGCGCTCCTCGCTCCATTCCAGGCGCAGCTTTTCCGCGCGCAGGCGGCGGTTGCCGGCCCACGCCATCCAGATGACCAGCGCCACCAGCCCCAGCGCACACAGGCCCAGCCGCACTTCCAGCACCGTGGCGGCCTCGTTCATGAAGGAGAATTGCCCCATGATCGCATTTTGGGGCACCAGCGTCACCAATTGCCAGCCGTTGGCATCCTCCAGCGTCGTCCAGGTGGCGTAGAAGCTGCCAAGGGCGGTTTCCACGCCGCGCGCGTCGTTGCCGCCGGCGCGGATGGCATCCGCGGCGCTTTCGTCCATCTCCAGCGCGGCGAACAGATTTTTGCCGCGCATATCCTCCAGCATGCTGCCCGGAGCGGTGGCGATGACGCGGCCGTGCGCGCGCAGCAGGCAGACGTTGCCGCCGTTGGAAAGCAACTCGCCGCGCAGGGCCGTCTCGTCCAGACAACCGAGCAGAGCCCCTTCGCCCGCCGGCGCGGCGACGAGTATGCAGGGCTGGCCGTCGATCTCCCCGTCGCACAACAGGCTTTCGCCCGCAAGCGAACGCTGCGCGCAGGGCGATTCCGAAAGGTCAAAGTGCTTTCCGTCATCGCGCAGGGCCTGGCCCTCGGCGTCGATAAAACAGAGCCAGCGCAGCCCTAACGTCTGCCGGGCCGCGCGCAGGCTGGAAACGCCGGACTCGCCTTTCGGGGCCTCGTCGGCAAAGGAGAGCGTCGCGCCCTGCAAAGCGCTGAGTTGTTTCTGCAAGAACAGGGACACCTGCGCGCCACGGCTGTGCACGCGCGAACTGAGGTTGCGAAGCACCTGCGCCTGCGCCTGCGCGTTCGTCGCCTGATCATAGGAGACCACGGAGAGAACCACCATGAGCACGATGACCGACAGCAACAGCGCCATCAGCGTGTACATGCTCACCTTGCGCACCGTGCGGGCCATGACGCCATCGCCTCCTTTGCTCCGCGATCATTCTTGTTTCTATTATAACGCAAATGATTTCCCCTGAGAATCTTGCCGGGCCGCTTTTTTTCGAGAATGTGACAGAAATAAGTATAAACAACTGTAAACTTTCGGTTAAATTACAGCGGTGTTACATGTAAAAGAACATTGGCAGTTTTTTCTGCCGCTTGCCCGGTAGCCGCGCATGTGGTATCATAGAAATGCCAAGTCGGAAGAAGGGAACGATGCTGATGAAAACGATGCTCCGCGGCGCCTGCCTCGCGCTGGCGCTGCTGCTTCTGGCCATGTCCTTCGCCGCTGCCGAGGGCGCGCCAAAGGGCACGCGGGAAAACCCCTATCGCCTGGGCGACGTGTGCGCCTTCACCGCCGAAGTGCTCGCGGACGGTTCGCCGCGCCGGAGCGCGGACGAGGAGGAATTCACCGCCGTGCCCATGGAGATGCGGCTGGACAACTACCTGCCGCCGGCGTATTTCGCCGGGCGCTACCGCCAGGGGTTCAAGTTCGACGGCACCGAGGCCGGGGCGCAGGTGACGATGGTCAACGGCGGCGAGGCGGAGATCGTGCCGCAGGACGCCTTCTGGCTGACGCTGGAGACGGAAGACGGCGCGCAGGCCACGGGCTTTCAACTCATGGACGCGCCGCTGCTCGGCAACTACGGCGTGACGCTGCAGCCCGGCGAGGAAAAGACGCTCTACAAGCGCTTTGAACAGACGCCCGAGGCGCAGGCCGCCTATCTGGTGCTGACGTGGTGCGAGGGCGGCGAGAAGATCAGCCGCTATTTCCTCCTTGAAGAGCGCGCCATCTATCCCACGCTGGAAAACGGCAGCCGCGGCGAGGACGTGACCGCCCTGCAGGCGCGGCTGATCGAACTTGGATACCTCGACGATGACGCCGACGGCATCTTTGGCCCCAACACCGAGGGCGCCGTGCGCGCCGCCCGCGAGGCCGCGGGTCTGGACGATTCCGGCCTCGCCGACGACGAATTCCAGTTCGCCCTCTTCCGCGCGGATTTCCCCGCGGCGGAATAGGGGCACAAACCGGCCTCGCCTGCGGGCGGGCCGGTTTTCTTATGCCTCGGGAGAACAGGGGCGTACCATCCAGGCGCGCCATTCCACGCCCTCAAAGCCATTTTTGCGGTAGAAGCCATAGGCCGGGGTGTTGCGGCGGGTGAGCAGCGCCACCGCCGCCGCGCCTTCAGAGTACGATGTCGTCGGGGCGATAGCCCGCGGGCAGGGGCTCTTCCTCGAGGAAGGCGAAGCGCTCGTCGCGCAGCACGGGCAAAAAGGCGGCGAAGGGTATGCGGGAAAACTCGCAGGCGTAGGCGCTGGAACCGAACCAACCGCCCTCCTTGGCGCGCAGGTTGAGGTCGCGGGCGAATTTCGTGCGGTCGGAACAGGCGTGCACGGCCACGCCCCAGTCCTCCTCGGCGGCGCAGCGGAGGAATTTCAGCGTCAGTTCGCGGCTCCAGATGGGGGAAAGATACCCCTGACGGTACATGTACATGGGCTCGCTCAGGTAATTGGCCAGATTATTTTCGTTGAGGTGCAACTCGGCGCAGTTGATGAAATCCACGCCTGTGGCGAGTATGGCGTCCTTTTTTTGCAGGAAGGTATGGAAAAATTCCGGCGTCATCGGCGTTTCAATGCCCACGCGCGGCAGGTACTTTTTGGCGATGGCCATGTTTTTGAGCACGCTGTCGGCGCAATTCGTGGCCCCGAGGTTGAAGCGCAGTTCGTCCAGCCCGGCGCGGGCAAGGGCGCGCAGATTTTCCTCGTTTGCGCGGATGCCGTTGGTGTACATGTGCTGGTGGACGCCGGCGGCGTGGAATTTGGCGACGACGTCGTAGTAGACCTCGATCTCCATGAACGGTTCGAGGTAGACGTAGGCGATGCCCGTGGGTGCGCGGTGGATGGAGAGCAGAAGTTCGATGTCCTCCGCGCGAAAGCGCGTGCCGCCGATCTCCCACAGGCCCTCGCCAATGGGCGGTATGCGGTCGAGCACGCCGAAATCGTAGCAGAATTTGCAGCATGCGTCGCACTTGTTGGTCTTGCGCACGGCGCTCAGCCCCGTGCCCAGCAGGCAACTGCGGCAGCCGTTGGGAAATTTTTCTTCCGGGCCGACGTAATCCGTGCGGCCATGGAGCGACTTAAGATTCGGGATCTCGCGCCGCAGCGCCTCGGCGCGCGCGTCCGCCGCGGCCTCGATCTGCGAAAGCACGGCCAGAGCGATCTCCTGCTGGCGCGGCAGGAGCGCTTCATCCTCCGGCAGGCTGGCGAAAAATTCCATCCACATCAGGGCGTCCCGCTTGGAGATCTTCATCGGCTGTGCCTCCCGTGCGCAAAGCGCGTTTTTCTCAGTCTAGCACGGCGCGGCAAAGCGGTCAAGCCGCGGGCGGTTAATTCACGCCGCGGCGCTTGACAGCGCCGTCGGAGGATGTTACTATAAAATTTATAAAGAAATTATAAAATCGGGGGAGAATGGCGCGCGGCAGCGCCCCTCCCGCGGCAGACGACGACAAGGGAATGGAAGGGATCGCCATGGAAAACGCAGCCGAGAACAAAATGGGCGTCATGCCCATCGGCAAACTGGTGCTGAACATGTCTGTGCCGCTGATGATCTCGATGTTGGTGCAGGCGCTTTACAACGTCGTGGACAGCGTCTTTGTCAGCATGGTCAGCGAGGAGGCGCTCTCGGCGGTGTCCTTTAGCTTTCCGGCGTAGAACCTGATGATCGGCCTGGCCACGGGCACGGCGGTGGGCGTCAACGCGCTTTTGTCGCGCGCTCTGGGCGCGGGCGACCGCGAGCGGGCCAACCGCGTGGCGGAGCACGGCGTGTTCCTCTCGCTGGTGGGCTACGTCGTCTTTTTGCTCTTCGGCATCTTCGGCAGCCGCGCCTTCATGCTCTCGCAGACGCAGAACGCCGTGATCGTCGAATACGGCGTGGACTACCTGACGGTGGTGTGCTGCTGGTCGTTCGGCCTCTTTGGTCAGATGATCTTCGAGCGGCTGATGCAGGCCACGGGCCGCACGTTCTACACGATGATCACCCAGGGCACGGGCGCGATCATCAACATCATCCTTGATCCCATCTTCATACTGCCCAAGGGGCACGACATGGGCCTGTTCAAAATGCCCATCGGCTTTGACATGGGCACGGAGGGCGCGGCCGTCGCCACCGTCATCGGCCAGATTGTCGCCTTCATCCTCGCTGCCATCATCAACCACCATAAAAACACGGACATCCATCTGGAACTGAGAAAGTTCCGGCCCCAAAAAGCAGCTCATCACCCGCATCTACGCCATCGGTCTGCCCTCGGTGATTATGATGGCCATCGGCTCTGTGATGACCTGGCTGATGAATATCATACTCATCAACTACACGGCGGGCAAGGAGACGGCGGCCACGGTGTTCGGCGCTTACTTCAAGCTCAACAGCTTCGTGTTCATGCC